>CAYJQA010000145.1:0-10575 GCA_964372065.1 uncultured Litorilinea sp. | reverse complement strand
CGACAATACTGACGAACCTCAGACGGCGGGCTGCACCGGCTGCTTCAGCAGTTCCAGCGCAAGTTCCGGGCCAAAGACGCGAGTGTAGCGCGCGCTAAACTCGTCCACGGTGAAGCGGTGGGTGGTCGTTCCGATGTTTTCCAGGGCATAGACGCCGCACAGCGACCCGATCTGCCCGCACACGGGCAAGGGCAGCCCGGCCACGACCGCGGCAAAGAACCCGCCGCGATAGGCGTCGCCCGCGCCGGTGGGGTCGTCAATCCGGTTGGGCGTGGCCGCGGCGATGGGCATCTCTTGGTCGCCGTGATAGATGACGCTGCCGCGCTTGCCCAGCGTTAGGACCAGGGTCGCCACATGGCTGCGCAGCTCGTCCAGGCTCCAGCCGGTCTTGTTCTGGATCATGGCTAGCTCATATTCGTTGCACAACAGATAGGCCGCGCCGGGGACGCTTTGCGCCAACTCCTCGCCGCTCAAGCGGGCGAGCTGTTGGCTGGGGTCATAGGCAAAGGGAATGCCGTACTGTTTGCACTCTTGGGCATAGTTGAGCATCGCGACCGGGTCGTTGGGGCTGATGACGACCAACTGCGAGTTTTGGAGGTTGCGGCTGGCCAGGCTGTGACGGCGGGCATAGCCCATCGCGCCCATGTAGAAGTTGGCGATCTGGTTCTGGTCCAGGTCGGTGCTGACGAAGAAGGTGGCAGTCAGTTCGTCGTCGATCTCGATGATCTGGCTGGTGTCCAGCCCTTGCGCCTCGAGCCAGCGGCGATAGTCGCCAAAATCGTTGCCGACCGTCGCCAAGATCACCGGCGACGCGCCCAAGAGCCGCATGGTATAGGCGATGTTGGCGGCGACGCCGCCGCGCTCCCGGCGCATGGAATCCGCCAGAAAGCTGACGCTCAGGCTGTCCAGGCTTTCGGGCAGAATGTGGTCGCGAAAGCGGCCCGGATAACGCATGAGATAGTCGTAGGCAACCGACCCGGTGATGACAAATGACATGTGAATCCTTCTGTGGTAGGTGCGGTATGCCACCGCTCATGTGCGCTGCGACGATGTGCGGTGGGCAACCGCACCGACCCAACAGCTAGACCCGATTCATGCCGTCCGCAGAGACCAAGCCCGGCGGCGCTTGATGGGCCGCCAGTTGATCCAAGAGGCGCGCCGGCTCGTCGTCCACCACAAAGAGGCCGCGGTGGTGGGGCCGGACAAAGCCCTGGGCAACGGCGTGGTCAATGAACGCGACCAGCGGGTCGAAGTAGCCGTCCACGTTGAACAGACCGATGGGCTTGACGTGCAAGCCAAGCTGGCCCCAGGTGATGACCTCGAACAACTCGTCCATGGTGCCGAAACCGCCGGGCATAGCGATAAAGGCGTCGGCCATCTTGCCCATGGTCGCCTTGCGCTCGTGCATGGTTTCCACCACGATCAGGTCGCCGACCTTCTGGCCCATGAGTTCTTTGGTCGTCAAGTAATTGGGGATGATGCCCACTACATGACAGCCACAGTCGCGCGCCGAACGCGCGACCATGCCCATTAGCCCGACGCTGCCGCCGCCATACACCAGCGTCAGCCGGCGGCGGCCCAACTCCGCGCCCAACGCCCGCGCGCGCTCCAGATAGACGGGCCTGGTCCCGGCGTTGGCCCCGCAAAAGACGGCGATGGTGGTCAGGTAGTTCATCGGCTAGGCGCTCCCCGGCGCGCGCGGCGTGGCCGCCTGCGCGGCGCGGATGCGCGCTTCCGCCGCTTCTTTGGCGCGGCGCAGGCTTTGGGTGAAGGGCGGATAGCAGATGCCCTCTTCGGTGATGATGCCGGTGAGATAGCGATGCGGTGTGACGTCGAAGGCTGGGTTATAGACGGGGACGCCGGCGGGCGCAATCACTGTGTCGCCGATGTGGGTCACTTCTTCGGCCTCGCGCTCCTCGATGGGGATGCGGTCGCCGTCGGGCAGGTCCAGGTCAATGGTGCTGGTAGGGACCACGGCATAGACGGGGATGCCGTTCTCGCGCGCCACGACGCTCACCTTGTAGGTGCCGATCTTGTTGGCGACGTCGCCGTTGGCTGCCACGCGGTCCGCGCCATAGAGCACCACGTCCACCTTGCCGGTGCGCATGAGATGGCCCGCGGCGTTGTCGGCGATCAGGTGCATGGGAACCTCGGCAGCCATGAGTTCCCAGGCGGTTAGCCGCGCGCCCTGCAAGCGGGGCCGCGTCTCGTCCACCCAGACATGCACCTGCTTGCCCTGTTCTTGGCAGGCGTAGACGACGCCCAACGCAGTGCCGAAATCCACTGTGGCGAGCGTGCCGGTGTTACAGTGGTGCAGAATGTTGGCCCCATCGGGGACGACTGCGGCCCCATGAAAGCCCATGCGCCGGTTGATCGCCACGTCTTGGTCGGCCAGCGCGGCGGCCTCGGCCAGCAGCGCCGCGGTTATGGCGGCGGGGGTCGCGCCGGACGCGGCTGCGCTGCGGGCGGCCCCCAGCAGCCGGGCGGTGGCCCAACTGAGGTTGATGGCGGTCGGCCGCGCCGCATCCAGCGTGGCCTTGGCCGCGGTCAGATCCGCGAGTAGCGCGGCGGCGTCGGCGGCGGGGCTGCTTTGGGCGGCGACGACCATGCCATACGCGCCGGTCGCGCCGATGGCGGGTGCGCCGCGCACGACCATGTCCCGGATGCTATGCGCCACGTCCGCGACCGTGGCAAAGGTCGCGATGACCAATTCGGCGGGTAGCCGCCGTTGGTCAATCATCGCGACCTGGTTGTCTTGCCAAAAGACCGTGCGCATCTTCTTTACTCCACCAAGAAAGACCTTGTTGCACCAAATAAAACACCCCCTGGACGGGTCCAGAGGGCGGTGACATTGCATCAGCGTTGCCGTCCCATAAAGGGAAGACCACCCACCGTCCTTGTGCAACGTGACCACCGGCGAGGCATTGGCGAGCCAATCGACCTCAAACCAGGCAAAGCTGCCTGGCGCCGGCGCTCACGCCTTGCAACCGGAAACCGGGACTCCAGTGGGTTGCCGGGGAACCTGGCGTCCTACGATGTTCCCCTGTCGACACGCGCCGCGCGTCTAGCGTTGGTCGACCGAAGATCGACGGGGTGCAGCGTATCACAGCGCAATCGGGCTGTCAATTCCGTGCGCGTAAGCTCCCGGATGTGTAGTGGGCAGGCCGTCCCATTTTGCGCCCATTATTCAAGATTGACATGTTGGCGGCATTTTGAGAAAATGGTTTTACCTACGGGTGCGCGGAATCCCGTCACACAGTTCCGGCACACCGGTTTTACCCTGTCACATTCTTTCGTCACCATTTCTGTCATAGTCGCGACACGCCCAACCGGCCCATCGCGCTCCATCGCTGCACGCGTGTCGTAAGCGTCGAGTCTTGCCGTGTTTCGACTACGTCTTGGCCCAGGCGGTCAGGCGTAGTTCGTCGCTACGGGCGCCGGGCGTTCATCCCCAGATGACGTCTTATGGCGCTAGGGTTGGCGTTTCCCCAACTCCGTTCCAACCAACGTTCTACTTTGTTAGGAGGAGGCAACTGTATGCAGAAGAAACTGTCGCGCCGACGCTTCTTGCAGGTCTCAGGCATCACAGCGGGCGCCGGCATCCTTGCGGCCTGTGTCGCTCCGGCGGCCCCGGCCGCGCCTGCGGCAGAGGCGGGCGGCGCTGCCGCCGCTCCCGCAGCCGAAGTCAAGAAGATGGAAGCCTGGTCGCGCATGACCGATGTGGCCCAAGAGTCGATCTTGGGGATCATCGAAAACTACAACGCCGAGAACACGATCGGGGCCTCGGTGGAGCATGTCTTCATTGCTCAGACCCAGGGCAGCCAGGCTGATGAGAAGCTGTTGACGGCCGTGGCCGGCGGTACGCCGCCCGCGATCTACTATGCCGACCGCTTCACCGTTCCACAGTTCGCCTATCAAGGGTTCTTCACCGACATCAACGACTTCGCCGAAGCCGCGGGCGTCACCAAGGACCTGTACTGGGACTTTGCGTGGGAAGAGACGGTCTACAAGGAGCACATCTACGCGCTTTCCTTCGACACCGACACCCGCGCGCTGTGGTACAACAAGGACATCATGGCCGAGGCCGGGTTGGACCCGGAGAAGCCGCCCACAAACCTGGCCGAGCTGCGCGACTTCACTGAGAAGTTGACGGTGCGCAATGCCAGCGGCGCGACCACGCGCTTTGGCTTCAACCCGCTCTACGACCAGGCGTGGCTCTACACCTGGGGCTTTGCCTTCCAGGGCGAATTCCAGGATCCGGCCACCAAGAAGATCACCTTCGCCCATCCCAACAACATCAAGGCGATGGAAGCCGTCAAGGAGTTTGTCGACCAGATTGGCGTCGAGGATGTGGACGCCATGATTGCGTCCTGCGCCGGCGGCGCCTGCAACGGCGAGAAGGACTACTTCTGGACCGGGCAGTTCGCCATGACGTGCAGCGGCAACTGGAAGGTCGCCCAGGCGCATCAATACAAGCCGGACACCAACTTTGGCGTCGTGCCCTTCCCTGGCCCGGACGGCCCCGCGCCGCATGCCAGTTGGGCCGGCGGTTGGAGTTGGTGTGTGCCCATGGGGTACGCGGACGTCGCGACGGCGTTTGACGCCTGCTCGTACTTCTGCGGCCCGGTGGGCCAGTTGAAGTACAACAAGGACACCTTCCACATCCCGACGATCAAGAGCTTGGCGGAAGACCCCTACTTCACTGACGACCCGCTGCACAAGGTTTTCATGGAGTTGCTCCCGGTCTCCCATTCCCGCCCGCCGATTCCGCTCGGCAGCCAGTTGTGGGACATGCAGGTTACGGCCTTCCGTGACGAGATCCCGCATGGGACCAAGACCCCGGAACAGGCGCTGACGGACATCGATACCGAGATCAACCGCGACCTGGAAGAGGCCGGTTTCTTCGGCTAAACTCGGCCTGACGGCGAGTTTGCTGCACGGGCATCCCTGCCCCTTAGGATCTGCGGAGACCAGAGCGCGAGCGCGCTTTGGTCTCCGTCCCCCTTTTCTGCAAGTGAACCTTGACGAGGCAGCTATGGCAAGTTCCGCAGCCACGATCCAGCCACGCGCGTGGTGGCAAACTGAACGCTTTCGCCACACCCGCAACGGCCTCCTCTTTGCGTCGCCCTGGCTAATTGGGTTGTTGGCCTTCCAAATTTACCCGACCCTGGCGTCCGCCTATTACAGTTTTACCAAGTTTAACGCCGTCCAGACGCCGCAATGGATCGGACTGCAAAACTATGTAAGGCTATTTACCGAAGACACGGACTTTTTGGACGCTGTGGGGAACACCCTTTATTTCGCCGTGGTCTCCATCCCGTTGGCCATCGTGCTGGCCTTTGCCTTGGCCATGATGCTCAATACCAAGGTCAAGGGGCAAGTGGTCTATCGGACGATCTATTTCCTGCCGACGTTGGTGCCCGAAGTGGCGTTGGCGATTGTCTGGATCTATATCTTCGATCCTATCTCCGGCGTCATCAGTGTGCCGTTTTCCTGGTTTGGTGTGCGCGGCCCCTGCTGGCTCACCTGTGCCTCCTGGGCGCGGGAGACGTTGGTGCTGTTGGCGCTGTGGATCATCGGTCAACAGGTGGTGCTCTATCTGGCCGGTCTCCAGGATGTACCCCAGGACCTTTACGACGCGGCCGATGTGGACGGGGCCAGCCACTGGCTCAAGTTCCGTCACGTCACCGTGCCCATGATGACGCCGGTGGTCTTCTTCCATCTGGTCACGTCGGTCATCGGCGCGCTCCAGTTCTTCGCCATCCCGTTCATCATGACCGGCGGCACCGGGTTCCCGGCCAACAGGACGCTGTTCTACTCCATTTACATGTATAAGCAGGCGTTCCAGCGCTTCAATATGGGGTATGCGTCGGCCATGGCCTGGCTGTTGTTTCTCGTTACGTTAGTGGTCACGCTCATCATCTTCCGCACCTCCCGTCTCTGGGTCTTTTACGCCGGCGGCGAGCAGAAATAGCCAGCGGGTCTTGGAAAGAGGATTCCCACCATGGCCGTCACTTCTCAAGAGGCGCAACGCCCGACTGCCGCGCCCCGAGCACGCATCACGCGCAAACAGGTCAACAACGTCATTCGTGCGGCGCTCACCCATGCCGCGTTGATCCCGGCGGCCATTATCTTTATGGTCCCGTTTTTGTGGATGCTGTCCACCTCGCTCAAATCGGACCAGCAGATCTACGTCTATCCGCCGGTGTGGATCCCTAACCCGATCCAGTGGTCCAACTATCCGGATGCGGTGACCTACATCTCGTTTTTTCTCTACATGCGCAACACGCTCATCATTGCCGTGGGCGCCACCACCGGCGCGCTCATCTCCTGCTCGTTGGTAGCCTACAGTCTGGCGCGCATCCCGTGGCCGGGCCGTAATTTCTTGTTCTTCCTGACCGTCGCCACCTTGATGCTGCCCTTCCAGGTCACGTTGATCCCGCTGTTTATCGTGTTCAAGAACTTCGGTTGGGTCGGCGATTTTCGGCCGCTAATCATCCCACACTTCTTTGGCGGCGCGCTCTATATCTTCTTGTTGCGCCAGTTCTTTATGACCATTCCTATGGAACTGTCGGAGGCGGCCCGTATGGACGGGGCCAGCGAATTGCGCATCTATTGGTCCATCATCCTGCCGTTGGCAAAACCGGCGCTGGCGACGGTCGCCATCTTTGAGTTCATCGCCCGCTGGCGCGACTATCTCGGCCCCCTGATCTACCTCAACGATCAGAATCTCTACACGCTCTCGCTGGGCATTTACGAGTATCGTTCGCAATACGGTTCCGAATGGGCCATGCTCATGGCGGCCTCCGTCTTGATCACGCTGCCCATCATCTTGCTCTTCTTCTTCCTGCAAAAGACATTTGTGCAAGGCATTGCCCTCACGGGCATCAAGGGGTAGACCACCCTTGCGGTGATTCGCCGGGTCAGCGCTGTCGAACTGCTGTCGAACCGCTGACCCGGCGGCGCGTCGCCGGGCCGACCCCAGCATCTCCCATCCGCACCTTTCACTAGAAAGCGCCCCAAAATGAGTAACCAGCAAGTGCGCCTCGCCATCGTCGGCTGTGGCGGCATTGCGCGGCGGCATGTGGTCGCCATGCAAGACCTGTTCCGGCGCGACCGCACCGGGTTTGTGATCACTGCGCTGTGTGACACCAATCGCGAACTGGCCGAAGCGTTGGCTGTCCAGATCAAAGACCAACTCGGCCAACAGCCGGTCATCTACACCGACTATCAAGACATGCTGGCCCGCGAGAAGCTGGACGGCGTGGACCTGTGTCTGCCGCACGGCCTGCACCACTCGTTCACCATCGCGGCGCTGGAAAGCGGCGTGCATGTGCTGTGCGAAAAGCCGATCGGCGTGACCGTGCGCGCCGGGCGGCTGATGGCCGAAGCCGCGGCGCGCACAGGCAAGATTCTGTCCATCGCCGTGCCTCACCGCCGCCAGCCGGGCCAACGGGTGGCGTATTGGGTGCTCAACCGCTCCGGGCTGATCGGCACGCCGCTGACGTTTCACCATTTCTACACGCGGCCGCCGGAGCCGGTGGACCCCAACGCGCCGATTCCGGAGCGGGTGCGTTGGCGGCGCGACCGCATGATGTCGGGCGGCGGCATGACGCTGGACAGCGGCTTTCACTACTGCGACTCCATTCGCTATTTGTTCGGCGACGTGGAGAAGGTCTACGCCGAGATGCGCGAGTTGAAGGGCGGGCGGCCCGTCCCGGTCACGGAAAGCCCGGAAGACTCCATCAACGTGGTATTCACCTTTAAGAGCGGGTTGGTGGGCACGTGGAACTGGAGCGTGGCCGCGCCGGGCGAGACGCGCGCCAGTGTGCGCTTCTTCGGTAGCGCGGGGAGCTTGGAAGACACCACGGAGAGCCGCTTCCGCATCTTCCATCTCTTTGAGCGGCGGCCCGAACAGAACGAAAGCGGCAAGCTGCTGCGCACCGATGGGACCGTGTACGACATGGCGCAGCTTGAGCAGATGTACCTGGCGCAGCTCAGCGACGCCGAGCGCGAGCGCCAGTTCCCCGGCGGCACGGGCGACGGCTTTGCCATTGAAATCTGGGAGTTTGTGGAGCTGATCCAGGGCAAACGCGACCAGCCGGAGGTGAACGCCGCCGAAGGCATCAAGTCGCTGGCGATCGGCGACGCCATCTACGAAGCGGCCTTTACGGGCAACGTCGTGCGCGTAGACGACGTGATCGCGGGCACGGCGCGCTCCTTCCAAGCGCCGATTGACGCCCACTGGGGCATCTAGCGACCGTCCGCGCCGGGCCTGTCTACACCGTCAATCCTGCCAACCTCTCGCCGGCCCCGGCGAGAGGTTGTTTGTTGGAGGGCGGCGCACGCCGGCATACGAATTGGCGTTAAAAACGTCTTAAAATGGAATTGGTATTTATCCTACATTGTGATATTATTCACATGACTCCTGAAGACATCATTGGCGCGGCCGAGCTTGTCGTCCCGCTGCGCCGATGGCAGCGCAGGACCGTGAGCGTAGGCTTCTGACGCCGTCAACTCGATAGGAAGGAGGGGTTTGGGCTGACGATCACTAGTTTTCCGTTCCTAGCCGCTACGCATCTCTGACATTGACGGAAATCAAAGCCCCGAGTTTGAAAAGGAACTAGTATGAGCACCAATCAGAAGGCGCAGAGAAGGATCAACCGGCGCGATTTCGTCCGCGGCAGCACGCTGAGTGCGGCGGCGATCGCCGGCGCTACCATGCTGCCCGCGATGAAGGCGCAGGCGCAGGCCGCCGGTGGCGTGCCCGAGACGTGGGACCTGGAGGCGGACGTCGTCGTCATCGGTTCCGGCGCGGTGGGGCTGCCCGCGGCCATTCGTGCGATCGATGCTGGGGCGTCGGTCATTGTCGTCGAAGCCAACTATGACATCGGCGGCCATGCCATCACCAGCGGCGGCAACGTCCCGTTGGGCGGCGGCACGAGCTTCCAAAAAAAGTACGAAATTGAAGATGACCCGGACACCTACTTCAAGGACCTGACCGACTGGTCGATTTTGGAGACCAACGGCATGCCCGAGTACCGGTTCAACGACCGCGGCGTGCAGCGCGCACTGGCCGACAACGCCGCGCCGTGCTTCGAGTTCCTGCTGGAGAATGGCGCGGCATTTGTGGATCAGGCCCCGGACAACAGCGGCGCGCACGCCACTGGTCTGTCCGCCATGCGCGAGCATCACACCACCTGGGATGGCGGCCAGAGCCTGGAAAGCCCGGCCGGCGCCGGCGGCACCGGCCTCATGCGCCCGCTGGAAGCCAGCGCACGCACCAAGGGTGTCCAGTTCCTGATGAACTATCATATGGATGTGCTCTTCCGCGAAGCGCCCACGGCGGGCCGCGTGGTGGGCATCCAGGCGTCCTATACGCCGACGATCCTGCCCGGCACGGACACCCCGTTGGTGGGGTTCAACCCCGCGGGCAACATCGACATGAGCGCGGAGACCGTCACGGTGAAGGCCAACAAGGCCGTCATCATCGCGACGGGCGGCAGCACGGGCAATTTGCAGCTCACCCGCATCTTCGACCCGCGCATCTGCGAGGCCTACAGCATCGAAGGCGGCCAACCGTATTCGGCGCAGGACGGCAGCGGCGAGCTGGCGGCCATGGCCGTCGGTGCGTCGCTGTGGGGCACGGCCAACCAAGCCCTGGAGCGCAACGGTTACATCCGCAAGCGCAATGTGATTGGCGCCAAGTATCTCTATGTCCGTTGGACGCCCGACAGCCCCATCTTCCCGTTGGCGGGCGCCAGTGGGTTACAGATTCGCGACTGGCAGGACGCTATCAACGTCAACCAGGTAGGCAAGCGCTTCTACAACGAGTTTGAGTCGGGATTCCCCAATGGGACCCACGAGGGCCGCGGCAAGCCCGATCCGTACGTCCGCGGAGACTGGCGCAACGCACAGCGGGTCAAGTTCAGCCCGGATGACTATGTGAACGCGGCGCTGGCGATGAACGAAGGGTCGCAGCCGCCCGACTTCGAGGCCGGGCCGACCTGGGCCATCTTCGACGCGGCCGCGGTCGAGCGCGAGAAGTGGGATATGGAGCCGCCCAACACGGATCCGGAGTTCTTCTTCTCCGCCGACACGCTGGAAGAGCTGGCCGCCAAGCTGACGGGCAACCCCTATCAGAAGGTCGAGATGCCGGGTGAGAACCTGGTCGCGACCGTCGCCCGCTACAACCTCATGGTCGAACTGGGCGCCGATGTGGACTTCGAGAAGCCCACGCCCATGTACAAGATTGAGCAGCCGCCGTTCTATGCGGCCTGGTCCACGCCGGTCATCCACGACACCTATGCGGGTCTGCGGATCAACATGAAGTGCCAGGTGATGGACATGAACGGTGAGGTCATCCCGGGCCTCTACTGTGGTGGGGAGTCGGCCGGTGGCTCCTGCCAGCATGGTCTGGCGCGCTGTGTCGCCCAGGGCTACATTGCCGGTGGCGAAGCGGCGGCCGCGTTGAAGATCGGCCCAGCTCATCGACTTCTTGCCGGGGGATTGCACTTCGAGGAGGCGCAGCGTGCCGGCGGCGCAGGCGACCAGCCCGGCGTCGCCATCGAGCAG
>CAYJQA010000144.1:0-10639 GCA_964372065.1 uncultured Litorilinea sp. | reverse complement strand
TGACCAGACCGGCACGCTCTGCATGATCCTGCAAGAGTTCATCGAGTTCGACCACTATGTGAGCTGCATCAGCGTCGGCCAGGACAACATCATGCCCAACAAGAATGACCCCAAGGAACGGCGCTATCACGTAGAGCACGGGCACTTGCAGGATGCCCTGGGCGAGCGCATCGTGCGGGATGCGCAAACGCTCAACCGTGTGTTGGGGTATGACATGAACAGCGTGGAGTTTGCCGTGCGCGACGGCGTGCCCTATGCCATCGACTTTATGAACCCCGCGCCGGATATGGACGTGAACAGCATCACACCGCATTACTTTACCTGGGCGGTCAAGGCCATGGCCGACCTGGTGATTGAGATGGCGCACAACCCCAAGCCGCAGCGCCAGGAACAGCGGTGGGCGCGCTTTGTGGGCGAAGGCCGCGCGGCAGGGTGAGCGCGGCAGCCACTTGCGCGGTGGACGGGCGGGCCTGCAAAGGGTCTATGCGAACGACAAGGGGCATTGGCCCCGGTGGGCTGAGAACGGCGATCCGCGGCGGTCTAGGGCCGGCCGATAGCGACCATGAGCTTCCGCACGGTTGACATCATCGCGCACAGCGTGCGCACCGGCGACGCCACCAGCAATCACACCTTTGACCTGGCGCGTGTGCTGGCGGCGCAAGGCGCCCAGGTGCGCATCTGCTGCACCTATCCGCCGGGGTCGACGCTGTCGCCGGCGCAGCGCAGCTTGGTGCGGGTGCTGCATTACGCCGACTATCGTCCCTCGGCGGAGTTGACCATCCTCCAGTATCCCATCTGGTTCCCGCTGGCCGAACGCTTCCGCCAAGCCGAAGGCGCGGCGGTCTTTTGGTATCACGGGGTGACGCCGCCCGCGTTCATGGGGACGCTGGACGGCCGCGACCGGCTGGTCAACGCCCAGGCGCGCACCGAATTGGCGTGGCACAGCCATCTGGCCGTCTGTACCTCGCCCTATACCGCCCAAGAACTGCATCACCTCTGCGGCTATCCGCCGGAACGCACGCGGGTCGTGCCGCTGGGGATCGACACGACGAGCTTTGGCGGCGCGCCGGACCCGGCGACGCTGGCGCAGTTGCGCGGCCGCTGGCAGTTGGACGGCAAGCGCGTGCTGCTGTACATCGGGCGCATCGCGGGCAACAAACGTATCGACCTGCTGATCGAGGCGCTGGCGCGGCTGGCCCCGCACGAGCCGGCGCTGCAACTGCTGATCGTGGGCAATCTGGTCGGCGATCCGGCGACGAGCGCGATCCACGCGCAATTGTTGGCGCAGGCGCGCGACCTGGGCGTCGCGGACCGGGTGACCTTCACGGGGAAGGTGGGCCGCGTCGAGCCGTTCTTGCACCTGGCGGATGTGTTTGTGCTGGCGAGCGAGCATGAGGGATTCGGCGTGCCGCTGGTGGAGGCGATGGCCGCGGGGACGCCGGTGATTGCCAGCGCGGCGGGCGCGATGCCGTGGGTGCTGGGCGTGGGCATGGGCGGAGACGGTGACGGCGACGCCGGGAGCGAGGAGGCGGGCGGTCCCGCGGGGCTGGTCTTTGCGCCCGGCGATGTGGCGGCGCTTGCCGCCGTTATCGCAAGGGTACTACACGAAGATGGGCTGGCGGCGCAGTTGGCGGTGCGGGGGCGTGGCCGCGCCGGTGAGTTCAGCCAAGCGCGCTTTGGCGAGCGCACGTTGGCCGCACTGGATCAGGCGGCGGCGTTGGCGCGCCAAGGTCCGCCCCCCGCGGCGACGCGCGTGGCGTCGCCATTGTATGAGCAGGCCGACGTCGCGCTGCGCAGCTATCGCGTGCGCTCCAAGCTGCCGGTGGTGGGCCGCTGGTTGGAGTGGCTGCGCCATAACTTGACGGTCCACGTCAAGGAAGTCTATTTGGACCGGGTGATCGAGCAGCAGGTGAACTACAACCGGCGGCTGGCCGCGGAGATCGAGGAACTGCGCGCGGAGATCGCGGCGCTGAAGGCGGAGAGAAAAGCAGGAGAGGAAGAAGGGAGAGGCTCACGCCAAGACGCCAAGACGCAAAGTCCGGAAGAGTCCGCATAGAGGTTTGCGTGTTCGGCTAGATTTTGTCCGGTGTTCCCCGTTTTATTTTGCCCCGCTTCTCAGCGATAACTTCTGCATACGTGGCACGGACTTGGGCGGTGACGGCGTCCCAGGTGTAGTGGTCGCGCACTTTTTGCAGGCCGCGGTCGGCCAGGCCGCGGCGGCGCGCCGGGTCCTCCAGCAGCGTGAGGATGGCGTGCGCCAGGCTCCCGGCGTCGGGGTAGTCGAAGAGCAGCCCATCTTCGCCCGCGGCGATGACGGACGCGATCGCGGCTTCATTAGGGCCGATCACGGGTGCGCCCGCGGCCCACGCTTCCACGAAGTTGATGCCAAAAGACTCTTGTTCCGAGGCGGACACAAAGACATCGCCCGCGGCCAGGAGCGCGGCCTTTTGCGTGGCAGGGAAATCGGCATAGACGGCGACCTGATCCGCCTGGGGTAGCTGCCGGATGACCGCGCGCAATTCGGCCAGGTAGGGCGTCGCCGCGCCCGCCAGCAAGAGACAGGCGTCGGGCCGGCGTTGCCAGACCTGCCGCATGGCCGCCAGGAGCAGGTCAAAGCGCTTGCGCGGAATGAAGCGGGCCAGGGTTGCCACGACGGGCCGGTCCTGCCAGCCCAACTCAGCGCGGATCGCGCGGCCGCCGGCTTGGGTGGCGGGCTGGGCAAAGTCGGCCAGGTCCACGCCCGCGCCGACGACGCGGACGCGGACGGGATCGGCCCCGCGGGCGACGACGAAGTCGCGCTCGAACGCGGTGAGGGCCAAGTAGGCGGCGGCCTGGCGGATGGCGCGGTAGATCATGGGTCGGTCATAGCCCCAGGCGACGGAACTGTGGAGCGCGCCCATCAGGACGACCGGGACCCCGGCGCGTCGTCCGCCATGCAGCGCGTCATACATGTGACAGAGCGGAAACGACATGGCAAAGACGACGTCGGCGTCGGTCGCGGCGATGGCGCGGCGCAGCCCCGGCACGAGCGGCCCACTTTCCAGCGTGCGAAACCAGTCGTTGTAGGGCAGGCGCAGCCGATACGTGAGACTCGCCAGGGCGCGACGGACCAGGCGCAGCCGGTTGAAGACGGGGAAGCGCCGCACCGTGACGCCTTGCATCGTCGTGATCCCGGCGGGCAGGCTGGGCACGTCCCGGCGGTGAAAGAGGTCGAGATTGTCGGCCACGGTCGTGTAGACCGTCACTTGATCGCCGTAGTCGCGCACCAGGTGCTCGGCAAGCTGCTGCGTGAGCCACTGCGAGCCGCCGACCGACGGCGCATAGCCCTGTACGACGTGGAGTATCTTCATACGACGCTGCCTTGCGCCGTGCGCCGCGGGCGGCGACCCGCGGCCAGGAGCAGCAGCCCGGCCAGGGTGGCGACGCTGAGGCCCGCGCCGATCATAAAGCTGAGGGGACGAAAGGCCAGTGTGATGAGGTGGCTGCCCGCGGCCACGGGCACGGCGCGAAACGCGGCGTTGGCGACCCAGAGGGGCGTATCACGCCCGTTGTCCCACGCACGCCAGCCGCGCTGATAGGCGTCGGTGAGCACCACCACACCCGGTTTGGTCGCGACCACCTGGAGCACCACGCGATCGGCGGTATAGCTGACGACCTGGACTTCCGGGGCCGGGTCCGACGTGACCGGCGGCGGCGGCCAGTCGGGCGGGGTGTGCTCCAGCACGACCTGGCGGCGGTAGTCAAAGGCGGCGTCGAGGACGCGGTCGCGCGCCTCCTGCGCCGAGGCGGCGAGGATGGTGTCTTGGACAAAGAAGGCGCGCGGCCGGACTTGCCGGTTACGATAAAGGCGCACATCGCCGTCCTGGGCCACGTATTCCCAGCGCGGGTTCGCGGGGGTGTGGTCGGTCAGGAGATACTTGACGTTGAGCAGGTCGAGCAGCGGCGCATCGGCTTCGGTGAAGAAGCGGTGATGGTGCACGGGATAGTAGCCGGGCAACCGGGCCAGCAGCGCGGTGTAGCGGTCCAGGGCGAGCGCGTCATAGCCGCGCACGTCTTGCAGGCCATAGAGCATAGCGGTGTTGGGGTTGAGGATGGCCCCCGTGGCGACGATGCGGAACGGCGTGGGACTGCTCTCGATGGACGCCAACAGCGGAGGACGCTGGTCCAGCAGCGCCCGGTCGGCCATGACGCTGACGCCATCGCGCACCCAGAGCAGGTCGGCCAATGTCAGCGCCAGGATGACCGCGGCTCCCCGGCCCGGGACGCCGCTCAGACGCAAGAAGCGCACGCGGCTCAGCCCCCAGAGCAGCGCGATCCACACGGGGAGGAACATGATCGGCGTGACCAGCGGGTTGTAGAGCGCCAGCTTGATGGCCTGGCGCTGCTCGACCAGGGCGTAGTATTCCGCCAGCGGCCGCATAAAGTAGGGCGTGCCCCAGTTGGCTTCCATATAGGCGCGGCCCGCGGCCAACAGTTCGTCTGCGCGCACGGTGAAGACGCCCCAAGCGGCCGCAGACGCGCACACGGCGACGAGCGCGCTCCCCAGCAAGAGCCGCGGGACCAGGCGGCGGACCCGGCTTTCGTGCGCCAGCCACAGGTCCAGCCCGCTGCCGGCCAGGATGGCGACGCCAAAGACATAGATGAGGCGCAAGCGTCCCGGCACGGCCAAGCCGATAATCGGCAGCGTGCTGACCAGGTTGACCAGCGGCAGTCCCAGCGTCAGGGCCAGGCTACCCGCGCCGATGCCCGCCCACAGCAGGGTGATCCCGTGGCGCTGGGTCGTGCGCGTGCGCCAGGCGTGCCAGACCGCGGCGAGGGCTAGGACGAGCGGCAAGATGCCGGCATAGGCGGACTGCTCGACGGTGTTGCTGTAGGGAAACCAGTAGCCGCCGTCAGCCTCTACGCCGAAGAAGTACGGCAGCACGGTGACGATCAGTGTCGGCCATGCGCGGTAGTCGGCGACGATGCGGAGCAGCCAGGCGTTTGCGGCGAAGGACCGCGCGGCGACGCGCTCGCCAAAGACGGCGCTGTCGAACATGGTGTCGATAAACGGCAGCAGGTGGACGCTCGCCAGCAGCGTTCCCAACGCGGCGATGAGCAGCACCGGCACGACATAGCCAAAGCGCCGGGGGACGCTTGGCCGCGGGGCGTTGATCTGTGCGCCGCGGACCAGGGCATAGATCAGCCAGACGCACGTTACCTGGAACGCGACTTCGGGCTGGCCACCCAGTAACTGCGCGCCCAGCGCGGCCGCGGCCAGCGCCACCCAGGTGCGATGCCGGGACGCCAACACCCGTTCCAGCGTGTAGAGCATGGCGGGCAGCCAGACAATCACGTCGAAGGGCGGGAACCCCAGCCAGTTGGTGAGGGGGCCGCTAAAGACAAAGGCGATCATACTGAGCGCGGCGGACGGGCGGCGCAGCCCGATCTGACGGGCGTAGGCATAGGTGAAGCCGCCGGCGACGGCCAGTTGGATGAGCGCGACCCAGCCATAGAGCGCGGGCATGGGCAGCAGTTGGCGCAGCAGGTCAAACGGGCCGTAGAGTCCCACCAGACCGTTGCCCAGGTGCGGCTGCCCGGCGTTGACATAAGGATTCCAGAGCGACACGCCGCCCGCGCCCCACTGGGCGCGCGAAAAGACCAGCCACGGGTAAAACTGCACCATCTGGTCGGCCAACATAGGATTGGCGGCATGGGTGAACCCGGCTGGGGCCAGATTGCGCCAGAGGGGATCTACCGCAAAGGGGATGTCGGCGGGCAGCAGCACCTTGTCGCCCAGGAGCGCAGGCGACAGCAGCAGCGCCAGCAGGAGGAGTAGCGCGCCGACCGGGGCGAAGGCGAGCCAGCGGTTCATGGCTGTGGCTGCCGGGCCAGTGCGGCGGCGTAAATGGCGGCGACTGCATCACGCGCCGCAGCGGGCGTGAAGTCGCGCCGCCCGGCGGCGAGCGCAGCGGCGGCATATTCACAGTAGTTGGCCCGCAACTGCGCCAGCCCGGCGGCGATGCCGGCAGGCGTGACGGACTCAATTACGACGCCGCAGCCCGCTCGATTGACATAATCGGACATGGGGATGGCTTGGCTGGTTAATACGGGCTTGCCCGCGGCCAGGGCATCCAGCAACGAGTGCGGATAGGACTTGACTTGGGCCGGGTCGGTGGCGACGAGCGCAGCCGCATGGACCTGGCCCAACAGCGCGTTGACATCGACCAGGCCGTCGATTACGGTGACGCGATCTGCGATCCCCGCGGCGGCCACGCGGCGGTGGATTTCGTCGGCCAGTACGCCGCGCCAGAGCAGCGTCAGGTGCAGGTCGGGCGTAGACCGGGCGACCTCCAGCAGCGCGTCAAAGCCCTTGGTGGTGAACTGGCGCAAGGTCCACGGCGCGGACGCGACCAGCAGGCGCAGCGGCGCAGCCGGCGGCAGGGGCAGGGCTTGGTGGGTAAAGCGGTCGACTTCGACCGCGGACGGCTGTAGCATGACATTGGTCAGCCCCCACTCGCGCAGCTGCGTGACGCCGCGTTCGTCGGGGACGGTGACCACGGCCATGCGCCGGAAATAGGCCAAGTTGGGCCGCCGGTGGTCGACGCCGCCCGTCACCGCATAGACCACGGGGCGGCGCAGCGCGAGCAAGAACGGAAAGGGGAAGGGGTCCGGGTTGAAGAAATGGACCACGTCGGCGCGGCTCAACCGGCGCAGGCTGCCCCAGCCAAAGAGCAGCCGCGGCAGCCGCAGGGGATAACGCAAGGGCAGGTACACGTTGGGGTTGGTATAGTGGAGCGAGCCGCCAAAGTGCGCCTGAAACTGCGCGATCTCTTGGTTGAGCGCCTCGGCGGCGGGCAACTTGGGCGGCAGGATGGGCAGGACGTAGGCGACGTTCATGGTGTGAGATAGGGGCGGCAGGCCGCCAGCACGCGGTCGTTTTGCCCGCCCCAGCGCCCGGCGAGAGCGTCGCGCAGCGCCAGCAAGACCGCGGTGGCGGGGCCGGGTTGGCCTTGCAGCCGCAGTTTGAGGGCTAATGCCAGCGTATAGAGCGACCAGGCGCTCCACCACAGCCAGACGGCGCGACCGCTGAACTTGGCGACATAGCGCAGGCGGTTACGGACAATGTAGTAGGTGTAGAGGGTGCTGCGGCGGGGCGACGAGCGCGCCAGGTTGTGGACGGCGCGGGCGCGGGCATCCACCGCGGTGTCGTATCCGGCCAGCGCCGCGCGGCGGCAGAAGTCGGCGACTTCGGTGCTGAAGAAGTAGCCTTCATCCAGCAGCCCGACGCGGCGCAGCGTGGCGGCGCGGATCAGCGCGACCGAGCCGGAGACATAGGCGACAGGCCGGACTGGGTCGCCCGCGGGCAGGTCGACGATGGACGAGTGGATATGGCGCACGGGGTCACGATGGCCCGCGCTGTGGAGGCGGGGCGGTGTCTGGTCGTCATAGAGGACCGGCCCGACGATCCCCAACGCCGGGTGTTCGTCCAGCGTGGCGACGAGTTGGGCAATGGCCTGGTCATCGACGACCGCGTCGTTGTTGAGCAACAGCACGGGCGCATCGCCCAGCCGCAAGGCCGTTTCCAGACCGCGGTTGGTCCCCCCGGTGAAGCCCAGGTTGGCGTCGTTCTCGACAAGCTTGACGGCTGCGTCCAGCCCGGCGCGCAAGGCGGCGCGGTCGGCGGCGGTGGAGGCGTTGTCTACGACGACGACCGTTGACCGGACGTGCTGCCACGCCAGCACGCGGGTGACACAGGCAAGCGTATCGGCGGCGGCGTTCCAGTTGAGCACGACCACGACCAGGGTCGGGCGGGCTTCGGTTGGCGGTGCGGGCGGTGTAGTGCGCTCCACAGACAAATTCCCGGATCATTTGACGCGTTGCCAAGTCTGCCCTAGTATAACACGACCGGGCGGTTGGCTTGTCCGGACAAACCGGCAGCGCTAGGGTCTGTCTGCAAAGCTCTTTGTCACCCTGAGCGTAGCGAAGGGTCCCCTAGACCCCGCGCGCGGCGGAAGGGGATTCCGAGGCGCTTGCGCCTCGGAATGACAGTTCGCAGACACAGCCTAGTCCGGCGGCGATGGCGAGGTTGTTGGCGGTCCATGCGTATCCTGCACGTGGTGCATCAGTATCCGCCGGAGCACGTTGGCGGCAGCGAACTGTATACCCAGGCGGTGGCGCAGGCGGTGGCCGCGTTGGGCCACACGATCACGGTCTTGGCCCGCGTGGCGGGCGACGGCGCGGGCGAACGTACGGAGCAAGAGGGCGCGGTCGCCGTTACGCGGGTGTGGGATGGCGATGATAACCCGACGCGGCGCTATCTGGCGAACTTTGGGCGGGGGCCGCTGTTGGCGGCCTTTGACCGCACGCTGGCGACGGCCAAGCCCGATGTGGTGCATGTGCAGCATGGGATCGGGCTGCCGCTGGCGCTGCTGGACCGGCTGATTGCCGCCGGTATTCCCTATGTCGTCACCCTCCACGATTACTGGTGGGTGTGCGCCAACGCGCAACTGATCACCGATTATGCCCATCAGGTCTGTGATGGGCCAATTGGTTATGTAAACTGTGCCGGCTGTGCCCTGACACGCGCGGGGGCGCTGAGTTGGCCGACTGCGCCCGTGATGTGGGGCAGCCTGGCGTGGCGCGGCCGCTGGCTGCGGCGTGGGCTGGCGCACGCGGCCGCCCTCTTGGCCGCGACGCCGTTTGTCGCCGGCTGGTATGCCGAGCACGGCGCGCCGCGCGACCGGCTCCAGGTGCTGCCGCTAGGTGTGGACCTGCCGCCGGGGTTTCGCCGCGAACGGACGCCCCACACACCGCTGCGGGTAGGGCTGCTGGGCGGGTTGGTGCGCCAAAAGGGCGCCCATGTCGCCGTCGACGCGGTGGCCGGCCTGGGCGACCGGGTGGAGCTATGGGTCGCGGGGGCCAATGGGCCGGATCGCGCCTATACCGCGGCGCTGCGGCAGCGGGCGACGCCCAACGTGCGCTTTTTGGGGCGGCTGGACCGGGCCGGGGTGTGGGACCTGCTGGCGCAGGTGGATGCGCTGCTGGTCCCGTCGCTGTCGTATGAAACCTATTCGTATGCGCTGCATGAGGCGCTGGCCGCGGGGACGCCGGTGCTGGCGTCGAACCTGGGCGTGATGGCGAGCGCGGTGGAGGACGGCGTGACGGGACGGCTGGTGACGCCCGGCGATGTGGCGGCGTGGACCGCGGCGCTGGCGGAGTGGGCCGCCGACCCGGCTGCGTTGGCCCGTCTGGCCGCCAATATCCGCCCGCCCGTCACGCTGGCCGAACATGTGCGCCAACTGACAATAGTCTATGCGAAGGCGGCAGGTGCGCCATGACCCAGACCCAGGTGAGTGCGATTTTTCCCGCCCATCCTATTTATCGGTGGCTGGCGCTGCTCTGCTTGGGCGTCGCCTGCCTGCTGCTGTGGGAACTGCGCCACGGGCTGGGCTGGGGACCGGCGCTCGGCGGCGGGCTGGCGTTGGTCACGGCGGTCTACTATGGGCGGCTGGCGCTGTGCCGGGTGGAGCTTTCGGCCACTCAGGTGCGTCTGGTCGCGCCTGCCGCGCCCCCGCAAAGCATCGAACTGCGCCAGGTCGCCGAGGTGCACAGCGAGGGACGCATCATCCCGGCCCTGTTGGTGGTCTATCATCCGCGGCGCGCCGATGGTCTGTTCGATCATGAGGAGCTACGCACGCTGAACCTGCCCGCGGTGGCGCGGCAGGATGCGCTATGGGCCGCGCTGGGCGGCGCACCCAAAGGATACGCATGATCGCCATCCCGCCAACCATCCACGTCGAGGCCCTCGACAGCCAGGCCGCGGCCGAACTCGCGCGCCTGATCGGGCCGCGCTGGATGCAGACATCCTACAGCGCGGTGGTGGATGCGGACCTGGTGCGCCGCGAACTCCTGACGGAGCAGCCGCGCTCCATCTACCCGGTGCGCTGGCAGCAAGTGCGTCATCTGGGCGCGTGGCGCGCCGGGCAGTTGGTCGGCTTTTTGGATGCCGCGGTGGGGCTGGACAGCGATAGCCCCGACGTGCCCGACTATCGCCCGTATGGCCTGATCCGCTTCTTGGAACTGCCTAGCCGGTCCGAACTGGTGACCGAGGTCGCCGCGGCGCTCTTTGCCGCGGTGCAGGCGTTTTGGCAGGAGGCGGGCGTCGGGTTTGTCAAGGCGTTTCACCTGAGCACCGGCTATACGTCGTGGCAAGGCGGGGTGGGCATCCTGCCGGGCGAATGGGCGGACCATGTGCGCGTGCTGACCGCGGCGGGCTATATGCTGCGCGACCGCTACTATGGCTATGTGCGCCGTCTCGTGGACCCGGTGGAGGAAGTGACGCCGATGGCGGACCTTAGTCTGGTCTTTCGGGGTGACTGGGACGACCGGCGCTATGAGGTGTACTACCGGCGGGTGGAACTGACGGCGCGGGCGCGCGTGGTGCGGGCGACGCTGGCGCAGGCTACGGGGCGGCTGCCGCTGGCCCGGCTGGTCGATATCTACGTGGACCCGCAGTACCGGCTCAAGGACATCGGCAAGTGGCTGCTGCGCCGGATCATCAACGACGCCACACACCAGGCGGACGCGCATATGGTGGCGCATCTGGCGCAGCATCACCATGCGGCGCTTAACCTGCTGATCCAGCAGGGCTTTCAGG
>CAYJQA010000143.1:0-10660 GCA_964372065.1 uncultured Litorilinea sp. | reverse complement strand
ATCTTGCGAGGGCCGACCGGCCGGGGGGGGGCGCGCCCACCGACCGCAACTTCCACGGCCCCATCCAGACCATCATCCCCTGGGCCAGCAACCTCTACACCGAAAGCTTGATCCGCCAGGCGCGCGCGGCGTATGGCGCGCAGTTCTGGGGCTTCTGGATGATGGGCGGCATGGCCGGCGGTGGGATGGGCTTTATCTTCGACCCCGCGGTCAAGTCCGCGGCGCAGGAACGGATGCTGGGGATCATGGCCGCCACCAAGCGCCGGTTGGAGCACGCCGTCCCCTTTGCCATGGAGCCGGTGGTCTATGACTTCGCCATCAACGAGCGCGGGACCTATGCCGAACTGTGGACAGGCGACGCCGCGCTCATGCCCGCGGGCTATTACACGCAGACCGTGCCGAAGCTGCTGCGCTATGAGCAGCGCAACCTGTCGCCCTTCCGCCGCGCCGAACTGGACCGCTTCGGAGCGGCCTGTCACAGCGACCCGCGGCTAAGCGGGATGGTGGAGCAGCTATTTGAGCGGCTGCTGCCGCCGGGCGACGGTCAGGCCGCGGTGGGCGAGAACCTGACCGCGCTGCTGGACGAACACGGTTTTGACCGGGTGCAGCATGAGCAGATCCGCGCCGACCTGCGCAGCGGGCGCATCGGGCTGGCGCAGAACAGGCTGCCGGTGAGCAGTCGCATCGAGGACGCCCGGCCCGACGACGTGACCGACCTGAGCGCGGGGCTGGATGGTCCCGGCGTGGCGGAGTGGCGGCGGATCGGGCTGGCGGCGTTGGCGAGCGGGCAGGCCGCGGTGTTGACGCTGGCGGGCGGCGCGGGCAGCCGCTGGACGCAGGGGGCGGGTGTGGTCAAGGCGCTCAACCCCTTTGCGCGGCTGGGCGGGCGACACCGGTCGTTTCTGGAGGTGCATCTTGCCAAGAGCCGCCGCGTGGCGGAGTTGGTGGGCGCGCCCGTCCCCCATATTATCACAACCAGCTACCTCACCCATGACCCCATCGCCGAGACGCTGGCGGCTACGGGCAACTACGGCTATGCTGGTCCGCTGTACCTGTCGCCGGGGCGTATGATCGGGCTGCGGCTGACGCCCATGGCGCGCGACCTGCGCTTTGCCTGGGAGGAGATGCCGCAGCAGTTGCTGGACGAGCAGGCGCAGAAGGTGCAAGACAGCCTGCACGCCGCGCTGATCGCCTGGGCGCACCAGACGGGCGAGGGCAGCGACTATACCGACAACGCACCCCATCAATGCCTGCACCCCGTGGGCCACTGGTACGAGGTCCCCAACCTGCTACGGAATGGGCTGCTGGCGCGGCTGCTGGCCGAACAGCCCCAGCTACAGTATTTGCTGGTCCACAACGTGGACACGCTGGGCGCGGATCTGGACCCGGCGCTGCTGGGACGGCATATCGCCGCGGGCGCGACGTGGACGTCCGAGGTGATCACGCGGCGCATCGACGACCGCGGCGGCGGGCTGGCGCGGGTCGACGGCCAGTTGCGGCTGGTGGAGGGGCTGGCGCTCCCGCGCGAGGAGATCGAGTTCCGCCTCTCCTACTACAACACGGGCACGTCCTGGCTGGCGATTGACCCGCTGCTGGAGGTCTTTGGTCTGGGCCGGGACGACCTGGCCGACGCCGAGAAGGTCGCCGCCGCGGTGCGGGCCGTGGCGGGCCGGATGCCGACCTACATCCCGCTCAAGGACGTCAAGAAGCGGTGGGGCAAGGGCCAGGAGGATATCTTCCCGGTGGCGCAGTTCGAGAAGCTGTGGGGCGACATGACCGCGCTGCCGGAAGTGGGCGCGCAGTTTGTGGTCGTCCCGCGGGGTCGCGGCCAACAGCTCAAGGAAGTCGACCAACTGGACGGCTGGCTGCGCGACGGCTCCGCGGCCTATGTGGAGACGCTCTGCCGCTGGGCGTGACGGCAAGGCGGCATCGCTTCGGTGGGAGCCGCCGCGTTGTGTAGAACCCCTCGACGCCGCGGCGCGACGGTGCTAGACTGGTATCAGCGCCGCTTGCGCCGTGCGTTCACCTTAACAACCGCATCGTGGGTATCGGTTTTCCGGTCAAGGAGTGTCCTATGTCGCATGAACAGCGCTGGGCGACTCCGGTACGCAAGGTCTGGGTCGCTTTGGTCGCGCCGATGACGGCCTGTTTGCTGCTGCTGGTAGCTGTTGCTAGTTTGGGCAGTTGGCGGCCGGTGTCTGGGGGCAATGCTGCACTGCCGGGGCCGCCGATTGCGGGCGAGACAATGGGCATTGTGGGCGGGCAGACCGGCGAAGGGGATCTTCTGTTTGCGCCGGTTGATTTGACGATGGCGACCGCGCCAACGTCCAGCGTGGTCATGACCGAAGGCTTTGAGAGTAGCTGGCCTGACGGCAAGTGGTGGATTCTGACTCAAGGATCGTTTCCGCCTCCCTACGAGTGGGGAAAGCGCGACTGCCATCCGCACACCGGTCAATATGGAGCCTGGACCTTTGGCGGCGGGCTGTATGGCCCTAGCAAGAAGTGTGACACCCTCGGTCCGCCTTCTTTTGAGGACACCTGGGCCATGTATGGACCGCTCGACTTGTCGGACGCGGTCAGTGTGACCCTTTCCTACTATCTATGGGGCGAAGGACTGGAGACCGATGACGAAGATGAGTATTTGTCGGTCGGGAGCGCCCTTCCTCCTTGCTCTCCAGTGTTGTGTGTTATGACGGTGCGGTTTGAGACCAGCGCCAACTATCGCAATGGCCCGGACGGGAACGGGTATACCTTGATCCGGCATGGGTTACCGGAAGCTGTTGGTGCGTCACAAGCCTGGATCGTCTTCGCCTTCAACGCTGGAGCGCCCGGCAGCGTCCACAGTCGCGGCTACACCGTGGACGACATAACGCTGGAAGTAATTTGGGTTCGGCGCGTCTACCTGCCCGCGCTCACGCGATAATTGAGCCGGGTCGTGGCCGAGCCGTGAGGCGCGTGTTGGATTTGCCCGCTGCAAATCCCTCGCCATGATCTAGCCTACCGGACCAATGACGATGAGTGATCCTCAAGCAACGTATCTCGCCCAACAGTCCATTGAACTGGTGAATCTGGAGCGCCAGCGCGCGGGGCTGCCGGCGCTGATCGCCCATGCGCCGCTGGGCAAGCTGGCGCAAGCGTATTGCGAGGACATGGCAGGCCGCGGCTTCTATGGGCACGTGGATCCGGATGGCCGCGACGTGGCGGAGCGGCTGGCTGCCATCGGCTATGCCACGCTGGCGGCGGCGGAGAACCTCGCGCGCGGCCAGGCGTCGCCGGTGGAAGTGGTGGCGGGGTGGATGGCGAGTCCGGGCCACCGGGCCAACATCCTCAGTCCGGCGCTGCGGCTAATCGGCGCAGGCTATGCGTTTGCGAGCACGCCGCCCTATCACCACTACTGGACGCACGTCTTTGCCACGCCCGATGTGAGAGCGGGCCGCGCTACGTCCGGCTATCCGGCGGAAACCGTGGACATCCTGAACCGGTCGCGTCGCGCGGCGGGCAAACCTGCGCTGGCCGCGGGGGACGACCTGGCCGCCATCGCCCAGGAACAGGCCGCCCAGTTGGCGGCCGCGGGCGCGGACCGTTTTCGCGTCCAAGCGCCGGTGGTCATGCGCGCCGCGGCGCAGGCCGCGCGGGCGCGCCACGACCAGGCCGTGGTGATGGTGGCGGGCGGTTATAGCACGCCCGCGGACGTGACCCAGTACTGGCTGCAAGGCGACGCCGCGGCGCGGCTGCTGGACGCGAGCCTCCGCGCCGCGGGCGTGGGCTATCACTTCGCCGTGGGCGACAAGGCGCGCCACTACTGGGTGGCGATCCTGGCCGGATAGGCGGATGGGCCGCGGTTTAGGCGGTGCGGCCTAGCTCGCCGCCGGTGCGCCCTTCGCGCGTGCCCGGCGCGCCGTGGAGCACCCCCACAAAGACGAGTTCCTCGTCCAGCGCCCGGACGGTGTGTTTCTCGCCGGGGTCAAAGACCAACAGCGCATGCGGCCCAACGCGCGTCTCTTGACCGCTGCCGTCGGTAAAGACGCCGTGGCCTTGCAGGACCACCACATAGAACGGCGAGTGGGGCACTTCGTGCTCGACGATGGTCTGATGGGGGCGCAGACAAAAGCGCAGGATTCTGCCGTCTTTGTCCACGAAGAGGGGGTCGGCCACCGGATTGGTCGCTTGGAACTTCAGATCGTCCAGCAGTTGCATGGTTCGCATAAGGGATCTCCTGGGTAGAATCGAGCGTAGGGACCAATGCGTCCCTGTGGTTGCACGCCTAGCCAGGCACGGTGGGGCGTGACGCGTAGAGGTCTTCCCGGGGCAGCCTCCATCTGCCCGCCGGACGCGCACGCGTGGGCGGCGTCCGTGGATGACAACACGGTTGGCGAGGGAACCGGTTCGGTTGGCTTGACTGCCAGCACCGGACAGGCGCGCAGCGGCGATAGCGGGAGCAGGCGCGCCTGCTTGGGGAACAGACTACCACCGAATCGCGCGGGGACCAATTCCGCCGCGCCGGCCATGCTCCGGCGCGGCGAGTGGCGTTAGTCGCCTACCGTGACCGCGGTGCGGACGAGGGTGGGGTCGTTGAAGTCGTAGGGCGCGGGCATGAACTCCGGGGGGCGCGGGGAGATCGTCAGACCGGAGATTGGGGGCAGCCCATTGCTGTAGTCGGTCAACGTCCCCGTCAGCGGCCCGGTCGCGTCCAGCGTCAGTTCGATCTCGATGCCTTCCGGCGGCAAGTTGTAGAACATCAGCGCCAGTTGCTGACGTTGCTCCACGGGCAGCCGGGTCACGGGGATGACGCGGCCGTCCACGGTTGCCGCGGTCAGCGTGCCGGGCAGCGCCAGTTCCAGGTTGATATGGGGCGCGCCGCGGCCGGAAACGGCGCGCAACCGCAGCGTGCGGGCGTCGCCGGCCGCGGTGTCGGCGAGCGTCTCCAGTTGCGGCGCGGGGAGGTCGAGCGTGGGGGCGGCGCTCCGGATGACGTCGAACAACTGCCCATAGTAATAGACGGGCGCAAAGGCCGCTTGGGCTTGGGCGTAGCCCTCGGTAAAGAACTGCTGCGTCCAGGCATCGGGCGCGGCGGCGGCGCTGATCCAGGCGGCTTGGCCCGTATCGGCGTCGAGCTGATAGAGAATATGGTTCGGCTGCGGCTGGGTCGCGCTAAAGCGCGTGGTCGCCAACTCGCCGCCCCACAGCAGCACCGCCACCGCCAGCAGACTCACCGGGACCACCCAACGCCGCCGCCCGCCCAGAAAGGCGAGGTGGGGCGTCAGCGGCGCGCACGCCAGCGCGACCACGGCGAAGGTCGCCGCGACCACGGGAATCGCGCTGGTGGCGGAGGCCCACGGCGCGGCCGTGAAGGTGTAGACGACGAAGATGGGGATCAGCAGCGGGACGATCGCCACGCTGCCGGTGAGCGCCAAGAGCAACAGCCGCGGCCACGGTCGTTGCGCGAGGGCGGGCGCGAGTACGTCAAGCCCCAGCAGCAGCGTGCCGGCCAGGGCGGGCCAGACAAAGAGGTAGTTGAACGACGGCGCGGCCAGACCGGTCAGGACGGCGAGCGCCGCCGTGACGGCGAGCGCGCCCGCGGCCAGGCCGGCGGCGCGGCGGGCCTGATCGCCGCGGCTCCCTGCCAACAGGTAGAGCGTGCTCCACACGGCGAGGGTGAGCACGGCCAGCCAGAGCAGCCGCCAGCCCGCGCCATAGTAGCCGCGGCCCATCCAAACGCGATAGGCCGGGTTGAGACTTGCGCCCACCTTCCACGCCAGCGCGGCCACGACGACTGCCAAAATCACACTAAGCACCAGCAGGACAAGACCGAGCAGCAGCCCGCCGATGCCCATACGCTTGCGCCAGACGCCCACGATCATGACCACGATCAGAAGCGCAGCGACCGCCGCGGACAGCGGCAGCACCCACGTCTGGGGATAGGCGACGACGCGCCACGGCAGGATGTTGAACGCGATCAGGTTGGGCAGCGGTGACCGGTCCGCCGCGCCCAGCGCGAGGTTGCCGTAGTGGCGCGTGAGGGTGAGCGCGTTCTCGCCGTGGTGCTGCAAGGTGGCCGGGTCGATGCGCTGCGGCGTGTCCAGAAGCGTGTGATAGACCTCTGTGCCGCGGAACTGGGCGAAGCCAATCCCGGCGGCGTCGGTCCCCCAGATCGCGACCATGATGTCGGGGCTGGTGCCGATGGGCACGCTGTTGAGCGCCAGCATGAGCGTGGGGTAGCGCAGCACCTTGAGCGCCTCACGCAGCCACCAGCCGTCTTGCGGGAAAGGCACCGCGGGTTCCGTGTTGGGGTCGGGGTTGGGCAAGCCCTGGCCGTCATAGACCAAGACGCTGGGGCCGTTGGGGCCGATCCCCTCGAAGTCGAAGCCGACCGCCACATCCTGCCACCAGGGATGGTCCTGGAACGCCATGTGGCCGATGACGCCGTTGACGTCGGCGTCGCCCAGGAGGACGATCACGTCGTTCTTGAGCGGCGGCCCGGCTTGGAGGGCGCGCACGGTCTCCAGGATCGTCGCGATCCCGGCCCCGCCGTCGGCGGCGGCGGGCGTGGTGGGCATGGAGTCATAGTGGCTGGTGAGCAAGATCGCGCCGCTGTTGGCCGTGCCGGGGAGGCGCGCCAGGATGTTGACGACGCGGCCCACGTGGAGTTGGCCGGAACTGTCGCGCCAGCCGGTCGCCGTCTGGATTTCGGGCGTCAGACCCGCGGCCTGTAGGCGCGCTACGATGTAGTCGACGACGGCCTGATGCTCCGGCGACCCCATCGGGTGCGGCTCAGCGGCGATGACTTGTAGGTCGGCCAGCGCGCGCTCGGCGGAAAACTCGGCGGCGGGCGCGCTCGCCGGGATGACAGCGGGCAGGACTTGCAGGGGCGACAAACCCAGCGCCGCCGCGCATAACAGCGCGGCCAGGAGCAGCAGGCGGGCGGCGACGGGTGTGCGGGGCGGTAGGGAAGACGCGGATAATGATATGTTCGGCGTTGGCGTCACAGGTGTGCCTCTTTTGGGCGCGCGTATAAAGATCGGCTGTTACCGGAGGCGAGGGGGGCCGCATTCACCGGAAACAGCCGTTGCCGCTAGTATGCCGCTGCCATGTTGCGAGCAAGTGGTGAGGTAGTCGTGAGCCGGTTGTGGGCCACGCGGTGCAGATGGAAGAGGGAGAGTCTCACGCAAGTTGCCTGCCCTTCTTTGCGTGCTTGGCGACTTTGCGTGAGACCCCTTTCTGTCCGGCTAATGTACCAACTGGCCGCGTTTGACCACGTCGAGCATGACGCTCATCATGCCCAGGGCAAACGACCGGCTGCGGTTGTTCCACCCGCTGTCATTGCTCATCATGGGCACGTGGTCGTCCAGTAAGAAGCCGTTGAAGCCGACGTCGACCAGGGTCTGCATGACCTCGTACATGTTGAGGTTGCCTTCGTTGATAAAGGCTTCGCGGAACTTGGGGACTTGGCCCAGGACGTCGCGGAAGTGGATGTAGAAGAGCTTGCCTTGGCTGCCGAAGTGACGCAGCGCAGGCATGACGACTTCGGGGCCCATCTCCGACCAGGAGCCGACGCAGAAGTCGAGCCCGTGATTGGGGCTGTCGCCGATCTCCATTGCGCGCTTGTGGCCCTCAAAGCTGCGCATGATGCGCGCCACGCCGCCCAGTTGCGGCACGGGGGGATCATCCGGGTGGAGCGCCAGTTTGATGCCCGCTTCTTCGGCCACCGGCAGGATGGCCTTGATGTAATAGGTGTAGTTGGCCCAAATCTCGTCGTCGCTGTAGACGCGGCCGTGGGTGAGGGGCGCGTTTTCCACCTGGGCATAGTCGAAGGCGGTGACCAGCGCGCCGCCGCGGGCATGGGTAGTGCTGGAGGTGCGCCAGACGCCGTCGATGGCCCAGTGATAGCCGAAGACCGGGATGCCGGCGCGGCCCATGTTGCGGATGGTGTACCGCATGTTCTCGATCTGTTCGTCGCGATTGGGCAGACCGAGCATCGCGCCTTGATAGAACTTGATGGGCACGTTCTCGATGGCGTTGAGCCGCAGCCCGGCGTCTTCGCAGGCCGTGCGTAGCCGCACCAGGTCCAGATATTCCCAGCGGGCGTCGCCGGGCAGATGGGGCGAGCCGTGGTACATATTGAACTGGATGTCCTGGATGCCAAGTTGTTTGGCATAGAGGACGGCCTGGTCGGTCAGTTGGTTGAGTTGGCCCACGGCGAGCCGCATGGGCAGTTGGCTGAAGTCGGTCATGGGTGCGTGTGGTTCCTCGGATGGGGTGTGAGTGGGTCTGTCACCCTGAGGCGGAGCCGAAGGGTCCCTCTCTGTGCCGTCGGGCGGGAAGGGGATGCTTCGCTGCGCTCAGCATGACAACGTTGCTTGTGTCATTCCGAGGTCGTAGACCGAGGAATCACTTTGCTCCGATGGCCATGCGGAGAGATTCCTCGCTACGCTCGGAATGACAGGAAGGTGGCCTAGTCCTGGTGAAACACTTCCTCCATGCGCGCCCACCATTCGCCGGGGGCGCGGGTGGACAGCGGCTCTTGGCAGGGATCGGTGAAGGTCCACCACTCGCGCGTCTTGGGGTCGGCGGCCATCTTTGCCATGTCCGCGGCGAAATTGTCGCCCCAATACTCGAAGTAGCTAAAGAGATAGCCGTCGTGCAAATAGATGGAGTAGTTGCGGATGTTGCATGCGCTGATGGTCGCCAGGACCTCGGGCCAGGGGGCGGCGTGGAGGGCCTTGTATTCGGCGAGCTTTTCCGGGCGCACTTTGATCACCGAGCCGTAGCGTTGCGGCGGCATGGCAGGCTCCCTCTAGGGGATGCGATAGAAGCGGCGGGCGTTTTCCACAAAGAGCTTGTGACAGTCGGCCTCGCTCAGATGGCCGGTCGCCCATTCCAGCGTCGCCAACCAGTTCGGGTAGGCGATCGCCTGCGTGGAGACAGGCCAGTCGCCGCCATAGAAGACCCGGTCCGCGCCAAAGGCGGCCAGCGCGTGGTCGATGTAGGGGCGAAGCTGGTCGCGCGTCCAGTGCGCATGGTCGGCCTCGGTCGCCAGGCCGGAGATCTTGAGCTGGACGTTGGGATACTCGGCCAGTTGGCGCAGGTGGTCGGCCCAGGGCTGCATCAGACCGGCCTTGACGCCGGGCTTGCCGAAATGGTCCAGCACAAAGGAGACGTCCGGGCATTGGCGGACCAACTGGATGGCGTCGGGCAACTGCGGGTGATAGATGCAGATGTCGAAGCTGAGACCGTATTCGGGCAGCAGCTGCACGCCACGCACAAAGTCCCGCTGGAGACAGAAGCCCGACGCTTCGCCCTGGATGAGACGGCGGATGCCGTGCACCAGGGGATAATCGCGGGCCAATGTGCGCAGATGATCCCGCACGCCTGCGCCGCGCTCGATGGCTGCGGACGCGACAATGGCCTGGATGCGCGGTTCCTGGACAGCCAGCGCCGTCACCCAGGCGACTTCGGCAATACGGTCGTCCGGCGCACAGTCGCACTCGACAAAGACGATGCCCTGCAGGTCGCAGCCGGCGGCGTCATGGAGCAGGTCGGGGGGCAGATGCACCCCGGCGATGGCGGGCGCGCCGGCCAGCCAGGGATAGCTAAGGCGCGCCGGATCCCAAAAATGGATATGGCTGTCAACAATGGCGAGCGGCATAGGTCCCTCGCGGAGTGGAGAAGTGGGTGAGCGTTGGTAGTGGGCAAAATCACCCAGGATTCTAGCATGAGGCGTGGCGGCGGCGCAACCTCGCGGCGGCAAAGCCGGGCGTATTTCTGGCTTGGGGCGAGTTTTGCGCGCAGGGTACATGACAGTCACCTTCCGAGGTGACTGTCATGTACCCTGCGTCGCCCCCAACGTGAAATGCACTCCGTGTTTCTGTCGCGTGCCCCAATAACAAACAGCCTCTCAAGGGCCCGCCGCCGGTGAGAGGCTGTTGCTACGTATTCTGGAAGACGTTATCGAGGGCGGTTGATTACGCTGCGACGGCCGCCAGCTCTTCGACCTGCTTGGTCAGTTCCAGCTCGATGGAGATGGTGATGTCATCGCCCACGAGCATGCCGCCGTTCTCCACCAGCACGTTCCACACCAGACCCCATTCCTTGCGGCTGATCTTGGTCTCGGCGCTGAAACCGGCCCCGACGACGGGCGCAAACGGGTTCTGCACCTTGCCTTGATACTCCACATCCAACACGACCGGCTTGGTGACGCCGCGAACCGACAGATCGCCGTGGAGCTTGGCCGTGTTCTTGCCCGTCACGTCAACGCGCGTGCTGCGGAAGTTGATGGTCGGGTAGGTGGCGACGTCCAGGAAATCGGGCGACTTCAGATGCGCGTCGCGGTCAGCCTGACGCGTGCTGATGCTGGCGGCGTCGATGCTGATCTCGACGCTGGTGCGCTCCGGGTGTTCCTCATCCAGGTTGACGTTGCCGCTGAAGCTGTCGAACTGGCCGCGCACCCAACTGACCATCATATGGCGGACTTTGAACTGAATTTCGGAATGAGCGAAATCGATTTGCCAAGACATAGTGTGTTCCCCTTCATGCGCCTGTGGCGCTGGTTTGTCGCCGGTGGTTGCCGGGCTGTTCGGTTGCCGTGTCTGTAGTATGGCAGGGCGGCGTCACCGGCGTGTCAGCGGGGCCATCTCAGGCGCGTCAACACGCCCGTCAACAG
>CAYJQA010000142.1:848-10679 GCA_964372065.1 uncultured Litorilinea sp. | reverse complement strand
CCATCGTGATCTTTCTCGCCTCAGTCATTTTGCTGGTCCGCACGCGTTCAGCGTGGACGACCGTGCCGCTGCCACTCGTAGCCGTGGGTCTGCTGAGCTTCCTGTCGTCGCTGACGATCGTTGCAGGACGTATGGGCCTTTGGGACAAAGAGTACGTGCTAAGTTCTCGATATACAACCATCACGCTACTTGGCATTGTGGCGACGTACCTGCTCACGGTTGCGCTTGCCAATGCGCCACGGTCGACAAACCAAAACTACCGGCGAGTTGGCGCGTGGCTGTGCGGCGGCATCTGCCTTGTCATCCTGTTAGGTCTACCTGGCGGCTTTCGATTGGGTCTGGTTAGGGGTCAGGCACAAAAGGAAGAGCGGCTGTGGCAACGCGAAATGGTCCAACATTTCGAAATGTACTCTGATGAAGAATTGTCCCGGGTATATCCAAAGACCTTGCGCGAGCGGCTGCTCTACTGGGAAGGGCGTAAATTGGCGCCATTCGGCGAGTGATAGGAGTTGCGCACTTCACTCAGGTGACAGCCACTTACCGAAGTGAACTGTCACCTGTGCTGCCTCAACGCGCAATGCACCCCTGATTCTACGGGTTCCGCATTCTACCGGAGGCGTTAGCGGGTCTGGGGCGGGGTGCGTCCCAGGATTTTGGCGGATAAGACGGCGCTGCGTAGGTGCGCTTTCCCTAGCGCACGTCGGCGGTCTGCGCCAGACCGGCGGTTAGGAAACCGCCGCTACGGTCCATCCTGCTTGCCAAGAACTTGGGACAGACCCCTGGGGCGGGATTTCTTTACATCCCCCGCCAACTTTGGTATGCTCAGACCGGCGCGGGCCGGCGTCGCCGCGCCGCGTCATCGGCGTGCGGACGCCGTGTGCCGAGACGCCCCGGCAGCGGCCCGCTTTGACCACAAGGAATCTTTGACTCTTGGCCTTTGTGTCTGAAACTCAGCGCCGCCACGACGGTCGCTCTCTCCTGACTCGGCTCCGGGAGTTGTTGCGCTACCGGGAGTTGATCCGCAACCTGGTGGTCAGCGACGTAAAAGCCCGCTACAAGAACAGCCTGTTGGGGTTTGTCTGGAGCCTGCTCAACCCGTTAGCCATGATGATGGTCTTTACCGTCGTGTTTGGCGTGTTGTGGCCCAACCAACAGCTCGAGAATTACCCCATTTTCCTCTTGTGTGGGCTGTTGCCGTGGAACTACTTCTCCGCCAGTATCATCGGCAGCAGCAACAGCATCGTGGCCCAGGCCAACTTGATCAAGAAGGTCTACTTCCCGCGCGAGGTGCTGCCCATCGCCGCGGTCTTGGCGCAACTGGTCAACTTCCTGTTGGCGCTGTTAGTCCTGTTTGTGGCGCTCCTCGTCTTTCGCTCGCACTTTAGCCCGTGGCTGTGGATTCTGCCGCTGATCATCCTGATCCAGACCGTCTTCGCCATCGGCATCGGTCTGATCCTGAGCACGCTCCAGGTCTTCTATCGCGACACCATGATGGTCATGGAAGTGGTGATGCTGGCCTGGTTCTTCCTGACGCCCATCTTCTACAGCGCCAGCCAACTGCCGGCCGTCTATCACGTGGCAGGGCTGGACCTGGACGTGCGCCGTCTGCTCTACATCGTCAACCCCATGGCGTCGCTGATCAACGTCTACCGCGACCTGCTCTACAGCGGCTATCGCACCGACCCCGACTTCTTTATCCGCACCGCGCTGACCGCCGCGGCCGTGCTGGTCTTCGGCTACTGGTTCTTCACGCGCTACAGCGACCGCTTTGGCGAGGAAGTATGAGCGTCGAGCGTACCCGCACCGCAGTCCCCGGCCAACCGCTGATCGAATTGCGCCATGTGGCGCGGCGTTTTGTCAAGCGGCTGGAGCGCCATCGTTCGCTGCAAGACGTCTTTGTACGGTTTTTTCGCCGCCGCGACCCCGTGGACGAGTTTTGGCCGCTGCGCGATGTGTCGCTGACCGTGCAGCCCGGCGACTGCATCGGCGTCATCGGCCCCAACGGGTCGGGCAAAAGCACGCTGCTCAAGCTGGTGACCGGCATCCTGGCCCCCACGCAGGGCGATCTGGTCGTGCGCGGGCGCGTCTCATCGTTGCTGGAGTTGGGCGCGGGCTTCCATCCGGACCTGACGGGCCGCGAGAACATCTATCTTAACGGCTCCATCTACGGACTGCGCCGGGCGGAGATGGACGTGCGGCTGGAGAGCATCATCGCCTATGCCGGGCTGGGCGACTTTATCGACACGCCGGTCAAGCACTATTCGTCGGGCATGTATGTGCGGCTGGGCTTCTCGGTAGCCATCCACACCGACCCGGACCTGCTGCTGGTGGACGAAGTGCTGGCGGTCGGCGATGTGGCCTTTCAGAACAAGTGCATGGCGAGCATTTACCAGTTCCGCCGCCGCGGGGGCACGCTCCTGCTGGTTTCGCATGATCTGGGCACGATCCAGTCGCTTTGCACGCGCGCGCTGTGGATTGACAACGGTCTCATCGCCGCCGACGGCGCGCCCGCCGATGTGGTCATGGCCTACAAGCAGCACATGGCCGAGCGCGAAGAACAGGGCCGCAGCGGAGTCATGGTCGCGCCTTCGGGCGAGGGGCAACGCTGGGGCAGCGGCGATGTGCAGATCACGGCGGTGGAGTTATGCGACGGCGACGGCCGCGCCCGCACCACCTTCGTCACCGGCGACCCGCTGACAGTCCGCCTGCACTATCACTGCCCCGCGCCCGTGGAGCGGCCCGTCTTTGGGCTGGGCATCAACCACGAAAACGGCGTCCATCTCTTTGGCCCCAATACCCGCTTTGGCGGGCTGGACTTGCCGCGGCTGGACGGCGACGGCGTGGTGAGTTTCACGATTCCCGCGCTGCCGCTGCTGGAAGGGCAGTATGTGCTGTCCGCCGCCGTGGTCAACCACGAAGACACGGCCACCTTCGACTATCACGACCGCGCCTATCGTTTCCGCGTGGCCTACAGCCCGGCGCGCGCCGGGTATGGTCTGGTGCAAGTGCCGGGGACGTGGCAGCATGGCGACGCCGCCCCGTCTGACCCCGCACCCGCGCGCACGCCCGTGACCGTGACGCAGGAAGGGGCGCAGCGTGGCTGACCATCCGACCCCCGCGGCGACCGACCTGGCCGGGCTGGACTTCGACTTTCTCCGCTACATCGGCACGCAGCCGGAAAGCCAGCGGCGCATCCAGGCGTTCTATCTGCCGCTGTTCACCGGCTGCCGTCAGGTGGTGGACCTGGGCTGCGGCGACGGCGACTTTCTGGCGCTGCTGCGCGAGCAGGGCATCGACGCTGTGGGCGTGGACGCCGACGACAAGACCTTTGCCGCCACCCAGGCCGCCGGGCTGCCGGTCGTCCACCAGGATGTGTTTGGCTGGCTGGCTGCGGCCCCGGATGCCAGCGTGGACGGCATCTTCTGCGCCCATCTGGTGGAGCATCTGCCCTACCCCCAGGTGATCGAGTTGGCGCAGCAAGCCCAGCGCATCCTGCGGCCCGGCGGGCGCATCGTCTTGGCGACGCCTGACTGCCGCACCCTCTTTTCGCATCTGGAGATGTTCTATCTCCACTTCGGGCATGTGAGCTTCTATCACCCGCGGCTGCTCTGCTTTATGCTGGAGCACGCCGGGTTCGGCCAGGCCGAGTTGGGCGTCAACCCGGCCACCGCGTCGCCCCTCATGCCCGCCGCGCAAAGGCTGGCCGCGCCGCGGCCCGATGTACACCTGCCGCGCCTGCGCGAAGTGCCGCCCCAGGGGACGGGGCTGCTGGCGACGCTCAGCTACCGCGTCAAGCGGGCGCTGGCGCGCTGGTTGGTGCTGCCGCTGGTCGACAGCCTGGCAACTACAACCCAGGCCGAGTTGGCGCGCCTGGACGGCGACGTGCAGCAACTGGCCGCGGCCGTGCAGGCGCTCAACGGCCCCTTTGAGTGCTACGCTACGGCGGTCAAACCGCCGCGCCGACCGTGAGCCGCCTGCCTGCACTCCTGATCATCAGCCATGACGTGGTCGGCGCGCAGATGGCCGGCCCCGGCATCCGCTATTTCCACCTGGCCCGCGTGCTCGCCCAGCAGCAGCCGGTGACGCTGGCCGTGCCCGACGCGCCTAAAGGCGCACCCAGAGGGTTCCCGCCCCAGGGCGCGCCGCCCGACTTGGGGGCGGTGGGGTGCGCGGTCGCCGCCTATCAGCCCGGCGTGTGGGAGAGCCTGGCTCCGCTGGTCGCCGCCGCCGATGTGATCCTGCTCCCCGGCGATACCGCCGCGCTCTTTCCCCAGTTGGCCGGTGTGGACGCGGCGCTGGTCATCGACGGCTATGACCCCATCGTGGCCGAATGGCTGGCGACCCATGCCCATCTGCCGTTGGCGGAGCAGGCGGAGCCGTGGCGTGACCGGCTGGCGCGCCAAGCGGTCCAGTTCCGGCTGGGCGACTTCTTTATTTGCGCCAGCGAACGGCAGCGCGATTGGTGGTTGGGGCTGCTGGAGGCGCACGGGCGCATCAACCCCGCGACCTATCGCGCCGATCCCACGCTGCGCCGCCTGGTGGATGTCGTGCCCTATGGCCTGCCCGCCGCTGCACCCCAAGGGTTCCCGCCTGTGGGCGCGGCCGCCACACAGCCGCTGATCAAAGGCGTCTGGCCCGGCATCGGCCCGGGCGACCGCGTGATCCTATGGGGCGGCGGGCTGTGGCCCTGGCTGGACCCGCTGACCGCGATCCGCGCCATCGACCGCGTGCGCCAGGTGCGCGACGATGTGCGGCTGGTCTTTCCGGGCACGCGCCACCCCAACCCCGCGGTCGCGACCATGCCCGACCAGCGCGGCGCGGCGCTGCAACTGGCCGACGCGTTGGGGCTGACGGGGCGCTATGTTTTCTTTGGCGACTGGGTGGCCTATGCCGACTGGCCGCATGTGCTGCTGGAAAGCGACGTGGCGTTGTCACTGCACTTCGACACGGTGGAGACGCGCCTCGCCTTTCGCAGCCGCGTCCTGGAATATCTGTGGGCGGGGCTGCCGGTGATCTTGACCGGCGGCGACGCGACCGCCGAACTGGCCGTGTCCTATGGGGCCGGGTGGACCGTCGCGCCCGGCGATGACGCCGCGGTCGCCGCCGCCATCCTGGCGCGCTTGGCCGAAGACCGCGCCGCGCCCGCCGCGGCCTTTGACCGCGCCCGGCGCGAGCTAACTTGGGAAGCGGCGGCTGCGCCGTTGGCCGCCTTTTGCCGCGCCCCGCACCGTGCGCCCGACCGTGACGGGGGGCTGCCGCCGGTCGCCGCCGAGCGATGCTCCGAGGACGCGACTGAGGTGGCCCACCTGACGCAAGAGGTCGCCCGCTGGCGCGACCTGGCGACGCGCTATGAACAGGGGCGCTTTATGCGCTTTATGCGCTATCTGGACCGGCTGCGCCGCGGCCGGGGGCGGCAACCGTGACCGCCGTCCCGCTCACCCCGCCCAACCGCCGTTGGCTGTGGACCGACGTGCTCGCGCCGCTGATCATCACGCGGCTGGCGCTGCTCATGGTCGGCTGGTTGGCGCGCTATTTCCCGGTCTGGCCGCTATTCCCCCAAACTGAGGCGTTGGCGCGGGGGTGGCTCTTTTCACCGCATCGAATACTGGATATGTGGGGGCGGTGGGATGCGGGTTGGTACATCAATCTGGCGCGCAACTGGTATGTCGCGCCCGGCGACCTCACCCAAGTCCAAAGCAATTTGCCCTTTTTCCCGCTGTATCCCTTCTTGATCCGGTTGGTTTTGTGGCTGATCCCGGCTCATCTCACAACTCCCGGCGTCGAGTTGGCCGCCGCGGTGCTGGTTAGCAATATTATGCTCGTAGGCGGACTCATTTTGCTCCACCGCTGGGTGTCGGCGCTGACCAATGACCAGGAAACCGCGCGGCGTACCGTGCTCTATCTGCTGCTCTTTCCCACCGGATTTATCCTGTCGACTGCGTACAGTGAGGCAACCTTTCTCTTTATCACGGTAGCGGCATTCTATGCCGCCCATCGGCGCGCCTGGGCCGTCGCGGGACTCGTCGCCCTGTTGGCCGGGCTGGCGCGGCCCACAGGGATTTTCATTGTTCCGGCGCTCGTATGGTTGTACCTAGATGACATTCATTGGCGATTCGGCGACATCCGTCCGAACATCGGCTGGTTACTCGCTGCTCCACTAGGCGTGATCGCTCACTTGACCTATCTATACATGTTGACCGGGGACTTCCTGGCCCCTATGTACGCCCAGCAGGCGTTCTTCCGCGGCTTTGCGTGGCCGTGGACGACAATCTTGACGCCGATCAATCACACCCCGCTCTCCGGCCCGCCGGAACAAGTCGGCACCGTCCTCTTTTTGGTCTTGGCCGTCGTCGCCATGTTTCGCCTACCGTCCGCCGTGTATGGTCTGCACGCGCTGGCGATCATGATTCCCTCACTCTTTACCGGCACGCTGACATCCCAGCTCCGTTACAATATGATGGCGTTGGCGGTGCTGATCTTGTTGGCGCGTTGGGGACGACACAGGAATGTGGATTGGTTGATCCAGATTGTCTTTTTTGCCCTCCAGGTGATGTTTATGGTCGCCTGGAGCCGGTTCTATTGGGTGACGTGAGCGACCGCCATGCAAAGGACCTGCCCATGACCCTGGCGTCCGTCATCATCCCGGTGTGGAACGGCGCGGCCGATCTGCCCGCCTGTCTGGATGCGCTGCTGGCGCAGACGCACCCCGCCGTGGAGATCATCGCGGTGGACAACGCGTCCACCGACGGCTCGGCGGCGCTGATCGCGGCGGCCTACCCCCAGGTCAAGCTGATCCGCCACGCCGCCAATCGGGGCTTTGGCGGCGCGTGCAACGCGGGTTTGGCCGCGGCCCAGGGCGACCCGCTGGTCTTGCTCAACCAGGACACGGTCGTGCGGCCCGGCTGGCTGGCCGGGCTGGTCGCCGCACTCGCGGCCATGCCCGACGTGGGCATCGCGGGCAGCAAGGCGCTCTACCCGGATGGGACGATCCAGCACGCAGGCGGGCTGCTCGACGCCCAGGGCCAGGGTACGCACCGTGGCTATCGCCAGGCGGACACCGGCTTTGATGCGCCCGCCGACGTGGACTTTGTGACCGGCGCGAGTCTGGCGCTGCGCCGGGCCGTCTACGCCCAGATCGGCGGGCTGGACGAAGGCTTTGGCCCGGTCTATTTCGAGGACGTGGACCTGTGTCTGCGGGCGCGCGCGGCGGGCTGGCGCGTGGTCTATACGCCTGCTTCAGTCCTGATCCACGCCGAGCACAGCACGGGCGCGGCGCTCGACTATGACAGCATGGCGCGCTTCCACACCAACCGGCTGCGGCTCGTGCTCAAGCATTGGCCCGCGGCGCGGCTGCAAGCCGAGTTCCTGCCCGCCGAGTACGCCTGGCTGGAAGGCATGGGCGAAGGCGGCGAGCAGTTGGTCGCGGCCGTGCATCAGGTGTATCTGACCCATCTGCTGCACCTGGGCGAGGTGGCGGCCCATCGCCGGCGGCTCTTAGGGGATGCGCCGGATGCCATCATCGTCGTCGCGCAGGTGCTGCTAACGCTGCGCGCGGTCTATCCCCTGGGTGTGGTGGGCGGCGCAGCGCCGCAGATCGCGGCCGCGCAGGATGCCACGCTGGCGCAGTTGAGCGGGCTGGCGTCGTTGCAGCCGCAGCGTTTTTCTTCACGCGTGCCGCTGGCCGGTCCGCTGATCGTCGCCTTTCGCAGCCTGTGGAACCGGCTGGTGACCGAGGTGTATCTGCGTCCCATCATGAACCAGCAGACGCGCTTCAACGCGGCTACGCGCGAGGCGCTGCACCTGGCGGTGGATGGCCGGCGGCAGGACGCCTATCAGCGGCAGCGCCAGGCCGCAGTCTTGACGGCTTACCTTGCCGGGCAGGCGCGCGAGATCAGCGCGCTCACCCAAGAAATCGCCGCGCTCAAAGCCAAGTTGGCGCAGCAGGAGTAGACGTTCGTGCGGATTGTCTTTCTGACCCACAGCTTCCCGCCCGACTACACCGGTGGGGCCGAAGTCTCGCTCTACCACACCTGCCAGGGGCTGATCCGCCGGGGCGTGGACTGTATGGTGCTCAACGTGTCGGCGCGCCAGCCCGCGGCGGCGGACTACTGGTATGAAGTAGACGGCATCCCGGTGCATCGCATTGCGCTCCGCACCCACACCCGTCGCGCCTATACCGACCTCTTTGACGCCCGCATCTTTGCCCGGCTCTATCGGGAGTTGCGCCGGCTCCAGCCCGATTTGCTGCATGTTCACAATGTCCACCATGCGACGCTGGCCCCGTTCACCGCAGCCAAGGCGGCGCGTGTGCCGACGATCCTCACGCTGCACGATCTGTGGCTGCTCTGTCCCAACAACCTGCGCTATCAGGAAGACGGCGCATATTGTAGCCCGGCGCGCTACCCGGACGGCTGCGGACGCTGCTTCCGCCGCTATGACTATTGGGGCGATGTGCCGGGTCGCCGTCGCTGGCTGATGCGCTTGACCGGCGCGGTCGCGCGCTTTATCTCGCCCAGCCAGGCGCTCATCGAACGGCATGTGGAAGCCGGGTATGACCGCGCCCGCTTCCGGCGCGTGCCCTATGGACTGGACGCGCCGTCGCTTGCGCCCGCCGCGCATCTGGGCATCCAACGGGTCATTGCCGACGCGGCGCGGCGTCCCACCGTGGTCTTTGCCGGCGGCGGCGTGGAGATCAAGGGCGCGGCCGTGGTGCTGGCCGCCATCCCTCAGCTATTGGCCGCGACGCCGGACTTGCAGTTGGCGGTCGCGGGCGGCGGCGAGCAAGCCCTGCTGCAAGGCTATGTGCCCTATGTGCCGGATGTGCACGTCTTGGGCAGCGTCCCGTTTATGGACATGCGCGCGCTGTATGCCGCGGCCGACCTCACGTTGGTCGCGTCCACCTGTCACGAAAACTCGCCGGTGGTCATCTATGAGAACTACCAGATGGGGACGCCAGTGGTGGGCAGCGCCATCGGCGGCATCCCGGAGCTGATCGACGAAGGGCGCACCGGCTATCTCTTTGCGCCCGGCGACGCGGCGGGGCTGGCCGCCAAGGTCGCCCAGCACTTTCGCCGCCCGGCCTGGGAGCGCCGCCAGATGCGCCAAGCATGTGTGCAGAAGGCGCGCGGCGACCTCACCCTGCCCCATCACCTGGACGGGCTGCAAGCCGTCTATGCCGAGGTCTTGGGGTAATGCGGCTGCTCCACGTCACGCATCAATACGCCCCGGCCATCGGCGGCTCCGAACGCTATATCGTGGACATCTCCGAGGAGCTGGCGCGTCGCGGCCACCGCGTGGATGTCTTCACCAGTCGCGCGGTGGACTACTACACCTGGGCCAATGTGCTGCCGCGCGCCGAGACGCTCGACGGCGTGCAGGTACGGCGCTTTGACGCGCTGCCGCGCCGCGGCCACACCTGGCGGCTGCTGGACCACGGGCTGCGCCGGTACTGGCAGACGCGCTCGCCGCTGGACGCCGCCGCCATCTGGTATGGCAACGGGCCGGTCTGTCCGGGGCTGTTCTGGGCCATCCTGCGCCACGGTCGCGACTATGACCTGATCCATATCAACCAGCTCCACTATGCCCACGCGGCCACGGCCTATGCCGCGGCCAGGTGGGTCGGGCTGCCCGTGGTGACCACGCCGCACGTCCACGCCGAGCAGCCGGAGACGCACGACGTGGGGTATCTGTGGCGCATCCTCTACGGCAGTTGCACCGTTCTGGCGGATACGCCGGGGGAGCGCGACTATCTGGTACAGCGTGGCCTGTCGCCGCTCCAGGTCGTCACCGGCGGCGCGGGTCTCAATCTGACCCACTTCCCGGCGCAGGATC
>CAYJQA010000142.1:0-838 GCA_964372065.1 uncultured Litorilinea sp. | reverse complement strand
GGATCGCGCCGCGGCCCGTGTCCGCTTCGGCCTGGCCGACGATGCCTTTGTCGTTTTGTTCTTGGGGCGCAAGGCCGAGTATAAAGGGTTGGGCGCGACCCTCGCGGCGTTTCGTCGTCTGGCCGCCACGCATCCCCACGCCCGCTTGCTGGCCGTCGGGCCGGAGACGGACGCGTCGCGGCGGCTCTGGCAAAGCGCGGGCGAGATCCCCGGCGTTATCGTGCGCGGGGCCGTGGACGACGACGAACGGTTGGCCGCGCTGGCCGCGGCGGATGTGCTGGCGCTGCCGTCCACGGGTGAGGCGTTTGGCATCGTGTACCTGGAAGCGTGGGCCTATGGCGTCCCGGTCATCGGCGCGCCCATCACCGCGGTGGCCGCGCTGATCGATGACGGCGGCGACGGCTGGCTGATCCCGCCCGACGCGGTGGAGCAGTTGGCAGACCGCTTGGCGTGGCTGGCGGACCATCCCGACGCGGCGCGGGCCGCGGGTGCGGCGGGCCGGGCCAAGCTTTTGCGCCGCTACACCACGGCGCAGATCGGCGACATCGTCGAGGCGGCCTACATCCGGGCGCTCCGCCGCCAGAAAACCATGAACCACAAAGAACGCAAAGATCACATAGACCAGAGAAAAGGTACGCGGTGACTTTACTCAAGTTGCTACCCTGTCATTCCGAACGTAGTGAGGAATCTCTCTGCTCTGGGTGCGCCGCTCCAGAGAGATTCCCCCTCGAAGACTCGTCGGAATGACAAGGCCACAACTTGGGTGACTTTTGTGTTTTTTGCGCTAGCCACATATCACTTTGGTCACGGATAGGGTTTGAAGCGCAAAGGGAAGGGG
>CAYJQA010000141.1:4295-10734 GCA_964372065.1 uncultured Litorilinea sp. | reverse complement strand
CAGGCCGACCTGCTCGCCATCGAAGCGACCTATCTGGAAGCGGACAAAGAACTGGCCCGCGCCCACGGTCACATCACCGCGGGCATGGCCGCCCGGCTGGCGCGCAACGCGGGCGTCAAACAGCTTGTGCTGCATCACGTCAGCCGCCGCTATCACTATCAAGAGGTCTTGGCCGAAGCGCAGGCCATCTTCCCAGCCACGGTCGTCGCCGCCGATTTCGACATCTACGGGGTTAGCAAGGAAAAACCAATCGTCGCCGCCAATCTGCGCCACCGGCCCTAGGCGGCCACCTTACTGCGTCTAGTCTAGTACCGGAAGAAACACAATGCATGCCGGCCCCGCCCTTTTCACCAGTTTCACCATTGCCCTGGTAGCGGCCTTTATTGGCGGCTACGTTGCGCGCAAGTTGAAGCTGCCCACCATGGTCGGCTATCTGCTCGCGGGGATGGCAATCGGCCCGTTCACGCCCGGCTTTGTGGGCGATGTCGCCGACATCGGCCAATTGGCGGAGATGGGCGTCGTCTTCATGATGTTTGGCGTGGGTCTCCACTTCTCGCTCAAAGACCTCTGGCAAGTCCGCCAGGTCGCCATCCCCGGCGCTATCCTCCAGATCGCCATCGCCACCGGCCTCGGCCTCCTGCTTACTTTGTCGTGGGGCTGGTCCATGAGCGCCGGACTGGTGATGGGCATGGCGATTTCGGTCGCCAGCACCGTGGTTTTGTTGCGCGGGCTGATGGATCACGGCCTGCTGAACACCTCGCATGGGCAGGTAGCGGTCGGCTGGCTGGTCTTTGAGGATATCGCGACGGTCATCATCCTGGTGCTGCTGCCCGCGTTCTTTGGCAGCGAAGGCGGCAACATCTGGGCCAGCGCCGGACTCGCGCTGCTCAAGACCGCCATCTTTGTCGCGCTGATGCTGTTGATCGGCATTCGCTTCATGCCGTGGCTGCTGACCCGCATTGCCCATACCCGCTCGCGCGAGCTGTTTATCCTGGCCGTGGTGGCGCTTGCCCTGGGTACGGCCCTGGGCGCGGCGGAGATGTTCGGCGTTTCCCTGGCGATCGGCGCATTTCTGGCGGGCGTCGTGATCAACGAGTCGGATGTCAGCCACCAGGTCGGCGCGGAAGTCCTGCCGTTCCGCGAAGTCTTCACCGTGATCTTCTTTGTCTCGGTGGGCATGTTGGTCAATCCGGTCTCGTTGGTCGCCAATGCCTGGCTGGTGATCTCTCTGACCCTCTTGATCGTTCTCGGCAAGGCAATCGTGACGTTTGTGATAGGCACGTTTCTTCCTGCGCCCCTCAAAACCTTCGTGGTGGTCGCCGCCGGCCTCAGCCAGATCGGCGAGTTTTCCTTCCTGGTCGGCCAATCCGCCCTGGCGCTGGGCGTGTTGACCCAGGATCAGTATGGCTTGATCTTGGCCGGCGCGCTGATTTCGATCGTGCTGAACCCCTTCCTCTTTGACCTGATTCCCAAGACCGAAGCATTACTCCTACGGCTGCCCTTGCTGCGACGGATCTATGCCCGTCACGAAGCCGTGCCGGAACCCGTGCAGCAAGACTTCACCGGCCATGTAGTAGTGGTAGGGTATGGCCGCGTCGGCGAACATATCGTCGAGTTGCTCAAACACTTGGACGTCCCGTATCTAGTCGTCGAGCAGGATGCGGCGCGCGCGTCCGAGTTTCAGAAGCAAGGCGTACCGACCTTATTTGGCGACGCCGCCAACTCCGAGATCATGACCCACGTCGATCTGGAGCGCGCTCGCGCCCTTGTCGTGACCATTCCGGACGAGGTCGCCGCCGAAGCGATTGTGGTGGCCGCCCGCGACCTGGCCCCCGATTTGCCCATCATCGCCCGTTCGGCTACCGACACCGGCACACGCCGGCTCACCCAGCAAGGGGCGCAAGCCGTCATCAACCCCGCCCTGGAAGGCGGGCTGGAAGTCGTGCGCCATGCTCTGCTGGCCCTCCGCTATCCGATGGTCCAGGTGCAGCAATACGTGGATACCGTGCGCCATGAGCTGTATGACAGCACCTCGGTGCTCGCCAGCGATGCGCGCATCCTCAACCAACTCGTCAACTCGGTGCGCGACATGGAGATTGCCTGGCGGCAAGTCTCGGCGGGCAGTCCGTTGATCGGGCATACCATCGCCGAAACCAACCTGCGCGCCCACACCGGGGCCTCCATCGTGGCGCTGGTGCGCGAGAAGAAGCTGATGGCTAACCCCAAATCCGACACGCCGTTCCATCTGCACGATGTCATCGCCTTGATCGGGGAGGCCGAGCAGATCGCCGCCGCCGAGCAGATCATCGGCGCCCACGTCTAAATCTGTCATGCTGTGCCCAGAGGGCGCCCAAGCGAAGCATCCCCTTCTCCGGTACGTCACCGGGACCCTTCGCTGTCGCTCAGGGTGACAAGAGCTTCGCAGACCGTACCTAACCCAAACACCCAATAGAAACGGGACCGGCGCTCAGGCAGCGCCGGTCCCGTTTTTCGTTTTCGCTTGGCCGGGGTGCAGCCCTAGCTGCGCAGCTTACCGCCGGTCGCCCGCTCCACCGCGGCCACGACCTGGCGGCGCAGCGCCTCTACTTCCTTGTCGCTCAGGCTGCGCTCGGTGCTTTGATAGACCAGGCGATAGGCCAACGACTTGTTGCCCGCGGCCAACGGCTCGCCGCGATAGACGTCGAACAGTTCCACATCCACCAGGCGTTCGCCGCCCGCCGCCCGCACAGCGTCTTCGATGCGCCGCGCCGTCACCTCTTCCGCCACCTCAAAGGCCAAATCCTCGACCACCTGCGGATAGTTGGAGATGGGCGGCATGGGGTCGAGGCTCCAGTCGGGCTTGACCAGCGGCCCTACGGCAAACTCGGCCGCGACCACGCGCACGGCAGGCAGCCCGAAGTTGGCGCGCACTTGGGGATGGATCTCGCCCAGCAGCCCCAACCGCTGCCCGTTCAGCCATACTTCCGCACAGCGCGGGCCAAAGGTCGGTGTGTCGGGCTGCGCCCGGAACTCCACATTGACCAACTTGTGCCCCAGCCGCTCCAGCAGCGTCTCCACGATGCCCTTGAGGTCGAAGAAATCCATCTCCTCACCGCCGTCGGGCCGGTAGAAGTCGGGCGCTTGCTTCGGCCCGCACAGCAGCAGGCTCACCCGGCGCTCCTCATACGGCAGCACGCCGTCGCCTGCTTCCGGCAGATAGACGCGGCCCACCTCAAAGGTCGCCAGCCGGTTGGTGTAGCGCAGGTTGCGCGCCAGGTTCGCCAGCGCGCTCACCAGCAGTGACCGCCGCAGCGCGCGTAACTCCGGCGCGAGTGGGTTCGCCAGCTCGATATACGCGCCGTCGCCGCGCCCAGAGGTCGCCCGCCCCTGGAGGCGCAGCTTGGCGTGATCCTCCGGTGTGGTCAGCGTGCGGTTGATCGTCTCCTGCAGGCCGCAGCCCACCAGGACATCGCGGATGTGCTCCTCCGTCGCCAGCACCGAATTGTGGCGCTGGGTGGGCAGTTCGGCGTCCATCAACGTCGCGCCCACATGCTCATAGCCGATGATGCGCGCCACCTCCTCGGTCAAGTCCGCGGGGATGCGCACATCCAGCCGGTGCCAGGGCGGCGTGCACGCCAAGAGCGGCTCACCGGGCCAGCGCGCCAGGGCAAAGGTCGCGTCCGCGGGCGCATCCGCGGCCGCGGCGTCCACCCGGCGCACGCCGAAATCCAGCCGCTCCAGCGCCGCCGCCACCTCGTCCAGCGTGACCGGCATCCCCAACAACCGCTGCATGTCGCGCTCGGTCGTATAGACCAGTGGCTGCTGCTGCGGCACGGGGTAGGCGTCCACCTGTCCCGGCACGATGCGCCCTCCGGCATACAGGCGCATGAGTTCCGCCGCATGGCGCGCCGCCAACGCATTGAGTTCGGCGGGCACACCGCGCGCAAAGCGATAACTCGCCTCGCTAAAGAGCCGCAGCTTTTGCCCCGTGCGCCGGTTATTGATGCCCTCAAAGGTGGCCGACTCCAGCAGGATATTGCGCGTGGCGTCGCCGATCTCGCTCTCCAACCCGCCCATGACGCCCGCCAGCGCCACCGACCCGGCCGTGTCAGCGATCATGAGCATGGAATCATCCAGCGTACGCTGGACGCCGTCCAGCGTGGTGAACGCCTCGCCGGCTCCCGCGCGCTTGACGATAATGGTCGGCTTGGCGTCGCCGGTGCGCTGAGCGCGCGCGACTAGGATGTCATAGTCAAACGCATGGAGCGGCTGGCCCCACTCCAACATGACATAATTCGTGATGTCCACGACGTTGCTGATGGGGCGCATCCCGGCCTTACGCAGCCGGTCCTGCATCCAGCGGGGCGACGGGCCGATGGCCGCGCCCAGGATCAACGTGGCCGTATAGCGGTTGCACAGCGCCGGCTCGTCGATGCGGACCGCAGCATAGTCCGCCGCGGCGTCATCGCCGCTGGGCGACCATTCATCCGCGGGCAGATGCAGCTTCCCGCCGGTCAGCGCCGCCACTTCGCGCGCGATGCCGATGACGCTCAAACAGCGCGCCATGTCGGTGGTCAGTTCCACTTCCAGCACCGTGTCGCCCAGATAGTCGCGCAGCGGCGCGCCCACCGGCGCGTCGTCGGGCAGCAGCAAGATGCCTTCGTGTTCGTCGCTCAGCCCCAACTCGCGCTCGGAGCAGACCATGCCCGCCGATTCGACCCCGCGAATCTTGGACGGCTTGAGCTTCTTGAAGGGCCGCGGCTGCGCGTCGCTGTAGGCGTCCACCAGGTCCGCCCCGGCGCGCGCAAACGCCACCTTGAGCACCGGCAGCGCCCCCTCAGCCCGGCTCTGGCCGCGGAAGGCAAACAGGTTGGGCGCGCCGGTCACGGTTTCCGGGTCCCACCAAGCGCCGATCTGCTCGATGCCCCCGATCTCCATCCCGGCCAACGTCAAACGCTCCGCCAGTTGATCCACGGGCAGAACGATGTCCACGTATTCCTTTAGCCACGATAACGGCACTTGCATAATGACTCCCTCAAGTGGACAAATAATCGAAGACCAGGTCGTGCGCCAGTGCCCGCCATTGGCCCCAGCCCCGCCGGTCGCCGATCAGGTTACGCAGGTCAACGGCAATCTGGGCGATCTGGCCGGGCAGCACCGCGCGGAAATCCGAGATTGTCTCGCCGCCATGACAAACCGGGCGCTCGTCGCGCAGACTCCGCAGCGCAAAAACGTAGGATGCAAACATGACCGACGACTGCTGCCGCCAGAAATGATACTCCACCAGTCCCACAAAACGCTCGACCGCCACCGGCAGCCCCGTTTCCTCTTCCACCTCGCGCAGCAGTGCCGCGTCCACCCGTTCATCCCAACGGATGCCGCCCGACGGCAGCCGGAAGATGTGGGCGGGATAGTTCGGCTTGGTGTGCACCCAATAGCGCCCCAACCCGTCGCGAATGGCAAACACGACCTCGGCCCGGCGGTCGCTGTCGCTCTGCCACCGATAGGAGTAGATGTACTCATCCGCCTGGACGTTGAAGGTCCGATAGACCGGCGCGCCAAAGCGTGCGGCCAGGTCCGACACCTCATCGCCCGACACCATGGGCAGCCGCGGCGCATGCACCACCGGTTGTTCGCCCCGATCCACTGTTCCCGACTCCCTCATTCCGGCACCCTCTCCCGCCGCTGCCACCAAGCCAACCCCACCCAGAGCAACGCCAGCGCGGCGGCCGTCACCTGTGACAAGGTGCGCCCCACCACGCGCGGCGGCGTGTCCTCATAAATCAGCCGCACATACCCTTCGCCCACCGGCACCGGCACGGTCATGCGCCCCAGCGTGCCTTCCTCCTCCGGGATGATGGGCAACTGCTCCACCGGCTGACCGCCTGCCCCGTCCAGCAGATAGGCGCGCCAGCCGGGATAATAGAACTGGTTGAAGATGATGCGCCGTCCCGGCAGCGGCGACCAATACCAGACATCCTCTCGCACCGTGGCCCGGCCTTCGGAATTTACCACAAACCCGGTCTCGCGGTTGTAATTCAGGGTCGTGTAATCCACCATGGACGCCACCGGCGTCACCGGCTCCCCCAGCCGCTCCTTGGTCAGATACTCGTCGGCCATGGGACTCCATGTGGGAATCTCCTTGACCCAGGCCGTGCTGCCCGTCATCTCGTCGGACGACTGCTGAAAGCGCATCAGCGCCGGCAGCCCGATGGGACCCTCGACAGGCTCGGAAATCTCCACGCGCAGCAGCCCGTAGCTCCCCAAGATCACCACCGCGACCAGCGCCACCAGCGACAGGGACAGCGCGCTGCGCCCATCGTCCGGCGCGCCCATCAGCGGCAGCCCCGCCAGCGCCGACAACGCCAGCGCCGTCAGGCTGAACCAGCGCCAGGGAAACTGCGCCACGCCCAGCACGCCGCCGATCACCGGCAGCTCCCACAAGGGGGCCGCCCACGTC
>CAYJQA010000141.1:0-4285 GCA_964372065.1 uncultured Litorilinea sp. | reverse complement strand
CATCAGCGCCAGCAGCGCCGCGCCCGCGCCCGCCACCCACAGCGCGCCGATCTCCCAGCGCAGACGGCCCGCGCGCCGCCACACCAGATAGGTCCCCGCCACCGCCAGCAGCAGCGGAACCAGCCCGATCTGAAAGCCAATGGGGTCATCCGGCCCCGGTTGGCTGACGCCAAAGCCCCACTGCGTGCCAAACAGTTGGAACCAGTAGACAAAGTGCCCGTGAAAGTCGTAGCGCCCGTCAAACCACTGGTCCACGCGCACGTACTGGCGTTCCAGCAGCATGGGCAGCCAGAACACGGCGCTCAGCCCCAGCCCGGCCACGCCGCCGACCAGGGGCGGCCACACCCGCCGCAGCCACTCCACGCCGCGCGCGCGGCCATCTCCGCGGCCGGCGGCATGGACGAACGTCAGCGCCAGCGTATACAGCGCCAGCAGCGGCGTAAAGAGCACCACCACCAGATTACTGGTCAACATCAGCCCGGCAAAGCTCACGGCCAGCCCCACGATCCACCGGAAGCCCGGGCGCACCACCGTCGCGCGCACCGTCCACAGACACAGCGGCAGCCACACAAACGCCACGCTCTCGGCCAGGTTGGCGCGCACGTAGAGGTTGAGCAGATGATACGGGATGTAAACATAGGCCAGCGCGGCCACGACCGCGGCCGGTCGCCCCATCCACGACCGCACGTACAGATACATGGCCGCCGCGCTGCCCACGATGCTCAGCCCAAAGACCGTCTCAATCGCCTGGGTGTAGCCAAAGTGCAGAAAATGGCGCAGCAACTCGGCCAGAAAGTGGCTCAGCGGGCCATAGATGTTAAAGAACGGATAGCCAAAGCCAAACGCAAAATCGGGACTCCAGCGCGGCCACCAGATGCCGTCTTGCACCACGCGGTCATACTCAAAGAGAAAATAGACATGGTGGCGGGCGTCGTTCGCGCCCCAGAAATAGCCCGGCAGCATAAACGGGGCCAGGGCAAAGACCGTCAACGCCAGCGTCAGCCAGAACAACCCGTCGCGCCAGACCGGGACGGCCGCGCCCGGCGTGTCCGTCGCCGCGGCGATTGTCCGCGCCGCGCCATCCCCGCTGTCATGCTGTTCACGCAGTGGCGGCGCAGCCGCATCGTAGCGAAGCATCCCCCGCGCCGGTCTACTCGCCATACAGCACCAGCTTGTCGTCAATGCCGCCGTCCACCGGCAGCCGCGCGCCGGGAGCCCCCTGGGCGCGCCAGTCGTAAAAACCAAAGTAATAGTGCAGCGGGCTGCCGGACGCGCCCGGCGTCAGCGTGACCGTGTAGGCATCGCTCAGGATGATCCCCGGCGTCCACGTCGTCGCGGGCGCGGTCCCCTGCAAGGGCTGGGCATCCACCTGGCCGACGACGCGCGGCTCCTGGTCGGAGACATCCAGCGCCTGGAAAAAGACGTTGTAGTCAAAGTCCAGCGGACGAAGCACCTGCCAAGTTATGTCGAGCCGCGTCGCGGCGGCGCTCTCGGTTAGCGTGGCGTCCAGCACGACCACGTCGTTGTCGGCGCCAAAGACGGCGACCGGGGCGCGCGGCGGCGTGACCTGGGTAAAGTCCGCGGTCATATACGGCGCGCTGCCGATCAGCGTCGCCGCGGCCAGCGCCAGCCACACCGGCGCACGTTGCAGCCACGGCAGCAGGCTGACCACACTCCCCGCCAGCGCCGCGATCAGCGGTAGGGCCAACAACGCCGCCTGCCACGGGTAGGTCAGCAGCCGGTCGGCGCGGGTCAGCGCCCACACCGGCGCACTCACGCCCAGACTGAGCGCCGCCAGCGCCACTGCGCTCGCCGCACAAAACGCCAACAGCCGCCCATAGCGCCCGCTGCGGTCCGCGCCCTGCGTCCACCACAACCACAGCGCGACCGCACCCAGCCCCAGCGCCGCCATCCCTAGGTGCAGCGGGTAGACGTCCTGCCCGCCGCGATAGAAGAACTGGGCGAGGTTGGCGAACTGCTCGCCAAAGACGACACGCGGCGGTCCGCTCACCCCCCACAGCGGGATCAAGCTCACGACCCCGGCCAGCCCGGTCACCGCGGCCACCACTGCGCCCCACCATGACCGTTCCACCACCGGCGCATAGACCACCAGCAGGACCGTGGCAAAAACGGCCAGCCCGGCCTGCACACGCCACATCCACAGCAGGCTGAGCACCACCACGCCCGCGGCCGCCGGTGACCGGCTCTCCGCAAAGCTCGCCAGCCCCGCCAGCGCCAGCGGCAGCAGCGCCAACACGAGCGCATCGGCCAGGCTCCCGCGCACGTAGACCGTCCCCAATACCGGCGGCAGCAGCAGGTAGACCAGCCCGGCCAGCCCCGCGCCGCGGTCGCCCAAGCGTGTCCGCAGCCAGGTATAGACGCCCAGGCCGCCCATCAGCAGCGCCAGCGCAAACATCGCGCGCACCGCCGCCACGGGCGTCGCGCCCAGCGCGATCAGCGGCTGCACCAGCAAGAAGGCGGCGCGACCCGTCCCGCGCCAGAGGTCGGGAGTCGTCGCCACGCGGGCGATGGTGCTGGAGGTAACGGCGTTGAAGACGGGCGTAAAGCCGTCCAAGCTCTGCCAATAGCCGGGATAGCCGGTGGGGGCCATCGCCGCCAGCCAGCCCAGCAGCAAAGTCCAAAACCCTAACCGGGTCACGCGTTCGTCAACCGAGTTCATAGCGGCGGGCCGTGGGCGGCTCAACCCTCGACGAGTAGTTCGTCGTCGAGTTCATCTCGATGCATGCTGTCCAAGAGGATACCGCCGCCTTCCGCGCCGCCCGGTTCGCCCACGGGTCCGGCGAGGGCCGTCTGGCCGCGCCGGGTGCGCTCGGCGTGCAGGCTCAGCAGTTCCAACTCGGTCACCGTCAACCCATAGCGGTTGGTCGGGTGATTGAGAATGCGCGTTAGGTCCTGCGTGATCAGCCGGTAGAGATCGCGGCTGGTGCGAAAGGGCTTCCACTCGATCAACGCGGCGCGCGCAAACTCTTGGGCGGCCGGGCTGCGCGGCACGTCGGCGCGCAGCGGCAGCAGCGACCGCTCCAGCTTCCAGGCCAGATACCATTCGGCCCCGGCGGGCGCGGTGATGTCGCGGCCCAACAGAAAGTAGAAGCGATCCACATTGGCGACCAACTCAAAGATGTCGTCGTATGGCGCTCCCGCGACCGGCGTGCGGCGAATCTCGACGCCGATTTCCACCGGCAAGTCGGCCACGGCGCGTCCGATCACGCCGCGCGCGGCTTCCAGGTCATGGGTTGCACTCACAAATATACGTAGCTTCTCGGCCATACGGTTTTACACACTCAATCATCGACGACGACCCGGACAGCGCCGGGACTGTCACCCTGAGCCGAAGGCGAAAGATCCCCCTCGCCGCCGCCCGACTTACAATCTGACAGCCCCTGTCAAATCACTGTACACCGGAACGGGCATTCGCTCAAAAAAACTTGTCCAGAAACGCGACCATCGGCGCGGTCACCTGCGCCGGCGTCTCTACCAGCGCCATGTGACCGGCCCCGGCCAACACCCGGTACGTCACCTGGGATAGCCCCGCCGCCAGTTCTTCGCTCAGATGGGGCGGCGTCAGGCGGTCGTCGCTCCCGACCAGCGCCAGCACAGGCACGGTCACATCCGCCAGCCGCGGGCGCAGGTCCACGGCCGCGCACACGGCCAGGTCCGTCGCCAGCACGTCCGGCGCTAACGCCAGCAGCGCGCGCGTTCCGCGCTCACGCACCTGCGGCGGCGCGGCGCGGCCATAGACCAGATCGACAAACGCGACGGCCGCGGCCGTCGCGTCATGTTGTGCCATGTCAAGCAAATCCGCGGGCACGGGCAGCCGCGCCCCACTGGCGACCAGCAGCAGCCCTGCTACGCGGCCCGGCTGCGCCAGCGCCGTCGCCAGGGCCAGCGCGCCGCCCAACGAATGGCCGCCCAGGACCACGCGCGCATGGCGCCAGCCGCTGTGAGCCAGCGCGAACTGGTACAACCGGTGCGGGAAGGCCAGCCCGCCCAGGCTGATGTCCAACTCGTCGGCCACGGTGAAGTCCGACAGACCCAGCCGGCCCGGCGGGTGCTCCTGCGCGAAGTAGATCTCGCGCTCGTCACCGTGCTCCGCGCGCCACTGGCTCACACGCCGCTGCAGCGTGCGCAGCACCGTGTCGGCGAACCGCTCGGGGTGGCGGCGCTGCAGCTCCTCGAGCACCGTCACCGCCATCAGCGACGGCGCGCCTTCGAGCATGGGCACCACCTCGGCCGTCCACACCTCGGCCAGCGGATCGGCGCGGGT
>CAYJQA010000140.1:8584-10767 GCA_964372065.1 uncultured Litorilinea sp. | reverse complement strand
GCCAGCGCCTCGTCCAGCCGGCGGTAGCGCCCCGGCGACTCGCCGCGGCCGCCGGGCTACAACGCATCATTTATCTAGGTGGGCTGGGTGACCCGGATAGTGGGCTCTCAGAACATCTGCGTTCGCGCCAAGATACCGGAGATGCGCTGCGCGCCTCCGGGGTGTCCGTGACTGAGTTCCGCGCCGGCATGGTGGTGGGGTCGGGCAGTCTCTCGTTTGAGATGCTGCGCGCGCTGTGTGAACGGCTGCCGATCATGCTGGCCCCGCTTTGGGTCTTCACGCGCACCCAGCCCATCGCGATCCGCGATGTCCTCAGTTATCTCATTGCCAGTCTGAACCAACCGGAGAGCGCGGGCAAGATCATCGATATCGGCGGCGCGGATGTGCTGACCTATGGGAAGATGATCATGGGGTATGCCCGGGCGCGCGGGTTAAGCCGCTGGATCATCCCGGTGCCGGTGCCGGTGCTGCGCCTGTCCGCGCAGTGGATTGATTGGTTGACGCCCGTACCCAAAATCATCGCCTGGCCGCTGCTCCAGGGGTTGTTCAACGAGATGGTCGTGCGCGATCTACAGGCGTGGCAGCTTTTCCCCGAGATCCAGCCCATCGACTTTGCCACCGCAGTACGGCTCGCGCTGCGCCGTATCGAACAAGGGAATGTAGAGACCATTTGGTCGGACGCGTTGGCCTCCAGCAAAGGCGACATTCCGCCGGTCTACCTCACCGAAGAACAGGGTGTGCAGATCGAACACCGCGAGCGCATCGTAAACGCGTCCCCGGCTACGGTCTATCGTATCTTTACCGGGATTGGCGGTGTGCGGGGGTGGCCGGCCTTCGATCTGCTGTGGCGTGCTCGCGGACTGATCGACCGCATGATTGGCGGCGTGGGTATGCGCCGCGGCCGCCGCCACCCCGACGAGCTACGCGTGGGCGATGCCCTGGACTTCTGGCGCGTCGAGACCGTGGTGCCCGACCGCACTATCATCCTGCGCGCCGAGATGAAACTGCCCGGCTACGGTTGGCTCCAGTTTGAGGCGCGTCCTGAAGCCGATGGACGGACGCGGCTGATCCAGATCGCCTACTTTGCCTCCAAGGGGTTGTTTGGTGTGCTCTACTGGTACGGGCTGTATCCGCTGCACGGTCTTATCTTCTCGCGCTTGATTGCGGCGTTGGCCGAACAGGCGGAGGCCGCGCAGCCGGCCGCGCCGCTGACGTCGCCCGGCGCGAGCTAAGCGACTGGAGCGACCGTACACACTAGAGGCTGTTATGCACTTTGTGAGACAAGTTCCTCATGGCGTCTAGGCAAGAGAATCGCGAAGGCCAGAAACGGCAGAGTCGCCATGGTCGCGGGCAGGCGTTCGCAGTCACGGGCCAGTCGGTGACGCGAGCCATCCAGCCGAAGCTACGTCTCTATCAACGGGCTGGCATCGCGCGAAGAGTGCCCGACAACGGCAAAGCGGCGGAAAGGCCAAACGGCAGTGGGACCGGCGTATTCGCTACTCTACAACCAGTGCCGACGCCAGAAGAAGACGCTGGTCAGCGCGATCAGGGCCAAGGTCAGTACGAGAATGGTCACAAAGGCATATGGCGAGCCCTGGCCGGGCAGCGGGACATTCATGCCGTACAGGCTCGCCAACACCGTCGGCACGCTGAGGATGATGGTCGCGATCGCCAGGATTTTCATGACATCGTTCAGGTTGTTCGAGATGATGGAGGCATAGGCATCCATCATTTGATTGAGAATGTCGCTCGAGATCTTGGTCACCTCGGCGGCTTGGGTGTTTTCGGTGATCGCATCCTCCAGAAGCTCCTGGTCCGTGGAAGAGATCTCCAATAACGGGCTGCGCTGGAGGCGCCGCATCATCAGCCCATTGGACTCGAGGCTCTGGCGGAAGTAGATGTAGCTCTTCTGAAAGCGCAGGAGTTCCAGCAGTTCCTTGTTCTTGAGCGAGACCTGCACCCGGCGCTGGATCGCGTCGGTTTGGCTCTCGATCTGGCGGAGGAAGATGAGATACTGCTGCGCGATCGCCAGAAAGAGCTGCAGGATCAGCCGATTCCTCTTCTCGGTCGAGATCGAACGGGCATATCGGCGCGAAAAGTCGCTGACAAGGTTGGTACGCACCCGGCTGACGGTAAAGAGGTAGGCGCCGGTGACGATGATGCCGAGCGGGGTGGTGTTAAAG
>CAYJQA010000140.1:0-8574 GCA_964372065.1 uncultured Litorilinea sp. | reverse complement strand
GGTCTTCGCTGTACACATGCGGCACTAAGACGATGTTTAGCGTGCTGCCGTCTTCCTGGTCGGTGCGGGCGAGTTCGTCGGCATCAAGCGAGGCGGTGATGAAGCTCTGGGGAATTCCAAACTCATCATGCAGGCGCGCACTCTCTTCTGGGGTTGGGGCAACGACATGGATCCAACAGCCTGGGGCGGCGGTCGCGAGTTCCACCAAGCCTTGTGCCTCGCTGCGAAAGATCGTGAGCATGTACTGAATCCTCAATGCGCGTAACACGGGTCTGCGATGGTCATCATGCCCCGGCTCGTCTATCCGCCGAGGGGCGCACATCCATCCCAGCAGATGGTACTCTGTTTGGCTGCTCACATTATAGCTGAGGCGCGCCGCTGCCGGGAATGCACAGTCGGCGTGCGAAGCCAACCATTCGCCGGTTGGAGGTGCCCAGGCCATTGATTGAGAGTAGCCGGCGGAATCGCGGCCAGGCGCTCGGTTGCGGCGGCCAGCCCTCGATCCCGCGCAGCGGCATGCGCAGGTCATGCACGATGGCCGCGAAGACGCCGGCCATCAGCCGGCGCTGCGTCTCCTGATACACGGTGTGCCAGGGTGGCGGGTCATTGGGCATCATCCGCCATTGTATCCCGGTATGCACGATGCAGCGCAAGCAGTCGAAGACTTCGCGCAAGCTATGCTCACGCTGCGGCGCATCTTCTCTCATCATACTTAGGTAGGGCGGCACGAAAGCCCATCCGTCGTCAATGACGTTGCTCGGATGCGCTTAGCGTTCCATATCCGTAGCACACTGTCCGCGCCAAGTGCATAACAGGCTCTAGGTAGAGGAAAACGCATGGAACTGCCGCACGCAGCGGAGGAACTGCTGGCCGAGACGTTAGCGGGCATCCGCCAAACGTTGGGCGATACCTTGGTCGGCGTCTATCTGCGCGGGTCACTGGCGACCGGCGACTTTGACCCCGCCACCAGCGATCTCGACCTGCTGGCGGTCACGGCCCGGCCCGTGGACGCCGCCGCGTTTGCCGCGCTGGCCGCGCTGCATAGCCGCTTGGCCGCGCAGCCCAACCCTTTCGCCGACCGCGTCGAGATCGCCTACATCGACGCCGCGGCCCTACGCATCTATCAGCCGGGGCAGCGCCATCCCACGTTGGGCCGCGGCGAGACGCTGGTCTGGGCCGCGCATCACGAAAACTGGGTCCTCGAACGTTGGGTCGTGCGCGCCCAGGGCGTGACTCTCTACGGCCCGGCTCCGGCTACGCTCATCGACCCCATCCCCGCATCCGCACTGGCGGTGGCGGTGCAGGCGCGTCTGCATGACTGGGCGGCGTGGGCCAATCAGCCCGACGACCCGGATTGGCGCTTGCCTCTAGCCCACAAGGCCTATGTGGTGGAAACCATGTGCCGCGCCCTCTATACGCTGCGCCGGGGCGAGTTGGCGGGCAAGCGGCAGGCGGTGGCCTGGGCGCTGGCGACGCTGCCCGACCCGTGGCGCGCGCTCGTGGCAGCCGGCCAACGCTGGCGCGGCGACAACACGGTTGACGTGAGCGTTAACCCGGACGTGCGGCGCTTTGTGTTGTGGGTGGCGGGCGGGAGCTAGTGGTTAGTTAGGATGGATTTTGTCGTTTGTCTTGTGCCTGCCCCCAGCGGGCGCCCACAAGGGGACGCCCCTACGAACATACAATGATCAGGTCAACCGGCCACTAGGGCTGTTTGAGGCTGCGCGCCAAATCGCTCAAGTACGCGCGCACCATGCCCCAGATGCCGCGCACTTTGAAGTTGAACGTGTGCGCTTTCCAAAACAACTCGCGTTTGTCGCAGACGGTAGAGACACTGTACTCGAAGATTTCGCCCTGGAGCGCGGCCAGCGCTTCCGGATCGGTCTGCGCGTCTTGCTCCGCACGCTCGATGCGTTCCCGCAGCGCGCGGCTGCGGGCAATATGATCCGCCACATCCTTGCCGCTCTGCGGGTCGATGCGACCATAGCGTTGCTTGAGGGCGTTCAGCGCTTCGCCCGCGTCATAGGTGACGGCGACGATCTCCTCCCGGTTCATCCAGCGCGTTTCATAGCTCAGAATGTGGGCCCAGGTCGTCTGCACCAGTTGTTGGCGGTGTTCTTCCAGGGTGCGGGCGAATTGGCGATAGCCGTAGCGTTCGGGGTCCTCAAAACCGCTGCTGCCCGGGTCCAGGAACGGCCCCATGGGCGAGATAAAGCAGGAGACGCGTGAATCGGACTGCTGAAAGAGATGCTCACAGTAGCCCACCGTCTCCATCACCGACTCGCGCGTTTGGCCCGATAGGCCAATCATAAAGAAAACGTCGATGCGGTGACAGCGCAGCGCCAGCGCGGCCTGGATCACGCGCTCCATCACGGCGTTGCTCTCGACGGTCTTCATCTCCTGGATGTGGCGCAGGGCGGGGTCGTGGCTCTCCGGCGAAAGCTCCAGGCTCCAGTTTTCCACCGCATCGTCGATGGCTTGCAGATATTCCACCGGCGGCATCGCGAACAACTCGAAGACGATCTCGTTCTTGATCTTGGCCGCGGCCAAGCGGCGCAGCACTTCGTCGACATAGGCGTCGCCGGCCTGGCGCAAGTCGCCGACCAGGAAGATCGGCCCGCGTGAAAAGCGGCTGATGTCGAGCAGGTTCTTGATCAGATTCGCCGGGCTGCGAAAGACCGGCTGCTGGCGCGTACCCAGAATGGCGCAGGCGCTGCTCGAGCTGCCGCAGGTCACGCAGTGTTGGGCGCAGCCCTTGACGGTGAAGACCGCCGTGATGGGGTTTTCCCACCAGCCGTTGAAGGGTAAGACGCTTTGTAGATCGCGATAGCGCATGACCATCTTGCCGATGCGGTCGGGTCGAATATCCACGTAATCGAGCGTGTCCGGCCGGAAGGTCATGGGGTTGACGCGAACCTGGTCGCCGTCCTTCCAGGTCAGATTCGGCACTTTCACGGGCTTCCGCCCCGCCTTGATCGCCATCAGGAGTTCGTACAGCGGCGGCTCCGTGGAATCGCCGCGCAGCACATAATCCACTTGGGGATAGGCGATTAACTCGCGGTGGAAATAGGTCGAGGAGAGGCCGCCGAAGATGATCGGCGTGTGCGGGTGAATCTCCCGGAGCAGCTTGGCTACTTCGATTGAGCCGTGAGCGTGGGGCAGCCAGTGCAGGTCAATGCCAAACGCCTTGGGGTTGAGCTTGGCGAGGAAGGCCGGGACGTCGAAATCCCGGTCGTTCATCATGCGCAGCGCCAGGTTGACGATGCGTACCTCCAGCCCGCGTTCCTCCAGATAGCTAGTCATGGTGAGGAATCCCAAGGGGTACATCTCGAAGACCGGGGAGGAGGGGATCAGGTCGCTGACGGGGCCATACATGATCGCCTTTTGGCGGAAGTCATAGACGCTAGGTGCATGCAGTAGAACAAGATCGATCTGTGACACGATTAAGCTCCCAGTTGTTGCCTCATCGTAACACAGGACGGAGGATATTGTCACTTATACGCTTGTGAAAGATTCGCTTAAAACCCGTGGATGCGGCATAGGCCGGGGGCGCGGCGGGGAATTACGACTGGGGGGCGCGCGCCTGGGCGTAGAGGACGCGGTGCACGCGGTCGGGCCGGTCGGTGGGGAGGGGGACCACTGCGGCGTCGCCTGCCCAAGCGGCGATGGTCGCCGCGTCCAGTTCCGGGGGCAGCGGCGTCAATTCGCCGTGGCTCGCCCGCTTGAGCAGGTCCGCCCACGAGCCGAGCCGGGCGGCCAGCCCACTCTGTAAAGCGAGCTTACGCAGCCGGTTCACCCAGCGGCGGCGGCCCCCCGTTTCGGGCAGCCCGCCGAATAGCTCCACCTGGCGATAGCCGGCTGCCTGCATGGCCTGGACCAACGCCGGGGCCGGCGGGTAATGCGTCGTCAGCGGGCCGGGGACAAAGTGCGGCCAGTCGGGATTGCTCAAGCAGACCAGCAACTCCCCGCCGGGGGTCAAGACGCGGCGGCTCTCCCGCCAGAACGCCGCTTGGTCGGGCAGATAGTAGATCGCCTCAAACGAAATCACCAGGTCAAAACTAGCAGTCGCAAAGGGCAGGCGTTGGGCGTCGCCCTGTACCAGCGCGGGCGCATCCTGGGCGCGGCCGCGGTAATGCGACTGCGCCAGGGCCAACACCGGCGCGGTATAGTCCAGCCCGACCACGGCGCGGGCCGAGCGGGCCAGATGGCCCAGCCCGCTGCCCGCGCCGCAGGCGACCTCCAACACGCGCCGGTTGCCCGCCAGGTCCGCCGCGCGACCATATCGCTGCGCCTTACGCGTGCGTTGGTCGGGCGAAAGCAGTGTGCCCGGCGTTTCGGTGATCGCGGTGAAATCCTGGCTCATACGATTTTTTCGGGAGGATAGACGCCGTCGGCGTCCAGCAGCGGCACGACGTTGGCGTCAAAGTAGCGGCCCCAATGCGGGCGGCGACCGTCAATGTCGCGAAAGCCGTATTCGTCGCTGAGCGTCCACGACGCATAGACGCCGCCGGCTTTGGCCGCGACGTTGGGGTCCGCGGCCAACGCGGCCACGGCGCGGCCCACAAAGTAGGGCGTTTCCGATGCGATAAAGTGGGCGTCCACTTTGGCGCCGTCCTGCCAGTTGGCTTCGGTGACGCCAAAGTGCTCGAGCATGGCTTCGGAGCGCAGAAAGCCGGGCGTCACCGCGACCACGGTCACGCCGTGGCGCTTCATCTCGATGGACAGCCCATAGGCCAAGCGGATAACCGCCGCCTTCGCCATGTCATACATCAGATGGCCGCGATAGCGGTCCGAATCGCCGTCCGTAATCTCCACGATCAGCCCGGACCCCTGCGCGGCCAGCAGCGGCGCGGCATAGTAGTTGGTGATGACGTGCGTATGCACCCCGCGCGTCTGCATGAGCAGCAGGTTTTCCAGCGATTGCTCCCAAAAACGTGTGCCCCACTCCATGAGGTCGTCGCCGCCCCAAATGTCGTTGACCAGGATATCCAAGCGGCCCTGTTCGGTGCGGATGCGCTCGATCAGCGCCTGCACTTGCGCGGGCACGCTGTGGTCACAGCGCACCGCGATGCCCACGCCGCCATAGCCCGTGACCATCTCCGCGGTTTCGTCAATGGTTTCAGGGCGTTGACCGCCGCTGGCCGGCGCGCCGCGCACGCTGCGCCCGGTGCAGTAGACCGTCGCGCCCGCTTCGCCCAACATACACGCGATGCCGCGGCCCGCGCCGCGCGTCGCCCCGGCGACCAGTGCGATCTTGCCCGCTAACGGTTTGCTCATGGCACTACCTCCCTCTTGGCTTACACAGTCAACCGGTTACAAACCATGTTAAGACGCACCGCGGGGGCGGCAGGTTCCCGCAGCCGGCGATACTCCGCCCCCATGACAAGCACGCTCAACAGGACAAGCCGGCAGGTTGACGGCTGTCAGACCTGCTATTTTGCCACACGTCGCGGCGCAGGCGGGATTGGCGGCGCACGTAGTGTACAATCGCGCGACAACCGATAACTCTGCGATTCACCAGCGAGGAGCAACGTTCGTATGCATGTGTTTGTGACGGGTCACCGGGGCCGGATCGGGTCGGTCATCACCGGGCTGCTCAGCGCCGCCGGCCACACGTGGGTAGGCTTTGACCAGGCCGACGGCCACAGTATGCTGGACGGCCAGGCCGTGCGCGCCGCCAGCCAGGGCTGTGACGCGGCCATCCACCTGGCGTCGCTGCTAGGCCGTCCGCATGACGACCCGGATTTGACCATGGCCGTGAGTCTACAAGGGACGTGGCACGTGCTCATGGCGGCCAAAGAACACGCCATGCAGCGCGTGGTCTACTTTAGTAGCGTCAACGCACTGGGTGTCTTTATGAACCAGGCCGCGCCCGACTATTTCCCCATCGACGACGCCCACCCGGCGCGCCCGCGCAGCACCTATGGCATGTCCAAGCACTTGGCCGAGGAGATGTGCCGCCACTTCACGGCCAACACGGGGATTCCCACGATCTGTCTGCGCCCGCCCGCCGTGTGGCTGCCTGAACGCTATGCCACAGCCCACCAGCGGTGGGCCGCGGAACCCGACGCCGAGTGGGCGCACGGGTGGGAGTATGGCGCGTTTTGCGATGTGCGGGATGTGGCGGCGGCCGCGGTCTGTGGGCTGACCTGCCCCGACCCGGGCCATGTGACGTTGCTGCTCTGCGCCGACGATATTGCGTCCAACTATCCCAGCCGCACGATCGCGGCCAAAGTGCATCCGCACGTCCCCTTCCGCGATGCCGCGGCCTATGCCGCCAACCCCTTCAAGCCGCTGGTGGACAACCGCAAGGCGAAGGCCGTGTTGGGCTGGCAGCCGCAGTACACCTGGCAGGGGGCGCGGGAGACGGTCAAGTAGCCGGCGGTGTGGCGGCGGGCGGGCGATACTCGGCGCGGTGCCAAGTCCTTTGCCCGCAGCCGCCGCATCTGAGCAGGTTGCGCGGATTGCCCGCGGCCTTCCAGCGGATGCCGCCGATCTCCCAATAGGACGTCACATGGCCGCACTTGGGGCAGATGAGCTTCCAGGCGCGCGAGTCGCGCTCCATGTCCGCGGCCACGTGACCGGGCAAAAACCGCAGTAGACGGTGTATCCAGGACATGACCTGCTCCTCATTCCCACGCAGCGCGCATGCAACCGGAGAAGGGCAGAGCCGCACGCAAAGCCGCCAAGAACGCCAAGAAGAATCGGACAAAGGGCAGAAAAGGGTGACGGCTGTCATGCTGAGGCCATAGGCCGAAGCATCCCCTTCCGCCGCCTACCGGGACCCTTCGCTACGCTCAGGGTGACAACCGCACTTCCGCTGCCCTTGCTTTGTCCCTTCTGCCTTTGCGTTCTTTGCGCCTTTGCGTGAGCTATCCCTTCTCCTCTACGCCAAGACGAAATTGAACTGCGCCTGCATCCCCGCGGCGTCTTGCGCCACGGCCATGAGCAGCTCGGGGCGGAAGATGCGGTCGCCGGCGTTGGCCGGCTCGTCGGGAAAGTAAAGCTGCGTGGTCAGCACCGGGCCGTTGGGCCGCTGCACCTTGACGTGGAAGTGGCGCGTGCGCCCCGGATACAGCCCCGGCACGACCGTCTCCAACGTATAGCGGCCCTGGTCGTCGGTGAACTGGTGCCCGCGGCAGCGATAGCCCACGTTGTCATAGACGCCCTGGGCGTCGGCGTGCCAGAAATCCACCAGCGCGCCCGCCACCGGCGCGCAGTCGCCGGTCAGCACGTAGCCGGTTAGGGTGATGACGGGGCCGTCCAGCCCCGGCTCCAGCAGCGAGGCGCGTTCGGGTGAGTTAGGCGTAAAGTACGGCCCTTCGGTCTGGGCTAGCGTCGGCTCGTCGTCGTCATCGCCGCAGGGCGGCGTGAGCGCGAGCGCGGCCGGTTGCGGCGCGGCGACTGAGGTCTCGGCAACCACCTCAGCGGTGGGCGCGGGGGTTGGGTCGAGGCTGGGCGGCGGCGTGGGCGGTGCGACGGTGGGCGGCGCACACGCGGCCAGGGCGGCGGCGGGCAGCGTTAGCGCCGCGGCGAGAATGGCGCGGCGGGTCGGTCGAAGCGGTTGGGTCATCCACGGGTCTCCTGCCAAGCAATCACGTACCTGGCCGGTCACTATGCCACACCGCGCCGGCCGCGACTGTCAGCCGCGCCCCCGTTGGCCGAAAACGCGCGCCGCCGTGCCGCCGAAGATAGCGGTGTGCATGGCCGCGGGGATCGCGTCGCGCACCCAGGCCAGCGCGTTGGCGTAGCCTTCGCGGCCGCAGACCGGCGGAAAGTCGCTGCCCCACATCAGCCGGTCCGGGCCGAACGCGGCCACGGCCAGGTCCAGGATCGCCAGGCTGTCGCGCTCCAGCGGGAAGGGTTGGCGTATGGGCAGCGGGCGGCGGCAAAACTCGCCCAGGCCGGGGACCTTCATGGTCACGTTGGGGAAGCGCGCCAGGTCAAAGACCTTGCGCCGCACCGGATAGGGCTTGTCTTCGCCGTCGGGCAGGTTGACCGACCCCAGATGCTCCAGGATGAGCGTGGCGTTGGGCAGGGCGGCGACCAGCGCGACAAAGTCCGCCGCGACGAATTGCTCCGCCGTGCCCATGATGCTGATGGGCAACCCCAAAGCGCCCGCCGCGGCCCAGATCGCCAGTGGATCGTCGCCGGGCGAGCGCACCTCCGCGCGCAGCCGCACGCCCGCCGCGCCCTGATCGGCCAACTGCGCCAGCGTCGCGGGGGCGTCGGGCCGCGTCGTGTCCAGCCCCACCACGCTGTAGAAGCGGTCGGGATGGCGGCGCACGCACTCCGCCTGATAGCCGTTGTCGAACTGGCCGTTGTACTGGATGAGCGCGGCGCGGTCGACGTCGTGCCGGTCCATCTGATAGAGCAGCGTCTCGACCGGCTCATACCAAAAGGGCGAGACGTGCGCATGGGTGTCGATGACGGGTGACATGCTGGCTCCTTACGGGCTATTGGAACGGCATGACGGAGCATAGTGTAAGTGCAAGTGACCCAGTAATCAACCCCGGCGCTCGCCGGAACCATCGCTTGAGTACCCTCGTTGTTTGACACGCGGCGCGGCGGGCAGTA
>CAYJQA010000139.1:10390-10782 GCA_964372065.1 uncultured Litorilinea sp. | reverse complement strand
CTGGATGGCCGGTTGTCAACCTTCCGAAATCCGAGCAAGCACGGATCTCCAGACGTCTTAGTCCGGCCCTTCCTTCTTGCTCTGCTTATTGCCGGTGGCCGCCAGAGCCACCAAGACGAAGTCTGTCATCGTGCGGCGTAGGTCCGTGAACTGCGGAATCAAATTGCCGACAAGCATAACAACGCCGCGGCCCGGTGTCAAATCGGACATGCCCAGATCATCACTTCGCTGCGTCCGGGCGGATCGACGCGTCCGCGCTAGAGCGTGCTCCCGTTTCCGCCGAGTGCGTCCATCTCGTCGGTTTCGTCTTCGGTCTTGCGCCGCCGCGCGGCCCGCCGCGCCCCCGCCCCGGCGCAGAGCAACCCCAACGAGCCGGGATTCTCCCCCGGCGC
>CAYJQA010000139.1:6871-10380 GCA_964372065.1 uncultured Litorilinea sp. | reverse complement strand
GTCGGCCGCGGGGGGGCGCCCGCCCCCCCCGCGGCCGGGTCGAAGTCCAACCCATCGTCGGCGATTTCCTCCACGGGCGCGATGCCGGTCGTCAGCGGGACCGGCGGCGTCAGCGGCCAGCGCGACGTCACCGAGCCGATGACGACTAGATCGTCCAAGTCCTGGACTGCCTCATCGCCCAGACGTTCCTGCTCAACCGGGAGCGCCGACGCGGGCTGGCCCACCAGTTGCGCCGGCTCCAACACCCGCGGCAGCGCCTGGAGCTTGGCATAGAGTTGAGCCAGGACTTGTCCGGCCTGCTGCAGCGGCAGTTGGCTGCGGACCGGCGTGTCGGACGACTCCCACAACTCGCGCAGCGCCGCAAAGTCCCATTCGGCGGACACAACCCCCTCGCTGCGCACGCTCCCCATCTCCACCAACACACCGTTACCGCGCGGCGTCAACTCCTGGGGGGCGAGAATCGCCGACTTGCCCACAAAGGGCGTGCGCTGGCCCCGGCTGAAACGGTTGTCCCCCACCAAATAACTGGCCGCCGAAAAAAGCTGGTTGTCCTGCATCCGGGCCAAGACGCCGGCGCGCACCTTGTTATATAGCACTAGATCGGCGGCCGCAGCCTGGACGATCAGCACGTCGGCCCCCTGATAGGCCAGCAACCGGCCCACCTCCGGATAGAGGACATCGCTGCCCAGGATCAGCCCGATGCGCCCGATCTCCGTCTCGATGACGTCCCACGTGCGCCCGGCCTGCGCCAAGTCGGTATCCGCCGGATGCAGAACGACCTTGGCCTGATACCCGGCGCGCTGCCCGTCACGGTCAAAGACCGCGGCCAGATTGCGGATGACGCCGTCGTGCGGGTCGGGCAGATAGGCGCTGGGCGCAACAATCACCACCCCTTGTTCGCGTGCCAGACCGCCAAAAACGTCCTCATAGGCGCGCCACAGCGACGCCGCATCCACGTCCAGCAGACCGGCGAACCCATGCCGGAAGTCCGCGTGCATCAGCGTCGCCACCGCGCCTGCCGCGCTGCCCATCACGCGTTCCCATAGCGTAGCCCGACGCCGCGCGCGACCCCGATCTGCCGCCTTGAGCAACCGCGACCGCACATCCGCCAGCAGCGGCGGCGCGACCATCACGCCCGCCAGTTCGGGGAAGACGACCAGGCGCGCTTGCTTCGCCACCGCCACACGCACATAGCGACGCATCTCTTCGCGATACTCGTCCAGCGTCTGCGGCAGCCGCATCTGCTGCTGAATGCATGCCACAACCACCCGGTCCGCCAAGCTGCTCCTCCTTCGTCACGTTGGGGCCTGGCTGCGCGGCCTGAGGCCCTTGTCCTCCATCATACCGCCGACAGTTGCATACCGAAAACCACCTAACTTGACCGTTTCGGATGCGACTGCTATACTCCCGCTGTACTACGGACCTGGGCCCCCATCGTCTAGAGGTCCAGGACTCAGGCCTTTCAAGCCTGCTACAGGGGTTCGAATCCCCTTGGGGGCACACCAAACATCGCTCCATGTGTGGGGCGATGTTTCTTTTTCCGCATCTGCCACCCGCGCTCGCCCACATGCGACCATCTGTGCTATACTAGCGGCAGGTGGAGTTGTGAATGGCGCACCGTGCGCTGCCCGGTTCCCCACCGCCGACCTGCCATGCCCGACCGCCAGCGCGTCTACCGGACCCATGCCGTCGTCTTGCGCCGCCGCGACTATCGCGACGCCGACCGCATCCTCACGGTCTTCACCCCCAACTACGGCAAGCTTGAACTGATCGCCAAGGGCGTCCGCAAGACGACCAGCCGCAAGGCGGGCCATTTGGAGCTATTCGGCCACACCGCCCTGTTGGTCGCGCAGGCGCGCACTTGGGACATCGTCACCGAGGCCGTCAGCGTGGACAGCTTCACCGCGCTGCGCGCCGATTTGGACAAGATCAGCCGCGCCAGTTATCTGTGCGAGTTGGTGGACAGCTTCACCGAAGCGCAGGACGAGAGCCAACCGGTGTGGGACCTGCTCCTGATCGCCCTCCAGGCGCTGGACGACGCCACGCCCGACAGCGACGCCCATCTGCTGCTCCACTGGTTTGAGCTTCACCTACTCTCCCTCGCGGGGTTCCAGCCCCAACTGTATCAATGCCTAGTGTGTGACGCCGAGCTGGAACCGGTGGTCAACTACATCGCGCTGGCCGAAGGCGGCGTGCTCTGCCCCAACTGCGGCCAGGGCCGCCGCGACGCCGAAGCCATCGAGCCGGAAGTGCTCAAGATTCTGCGCTTCTTACAGAGCCGTCCCTGGCACACCGTTCGTCAAGTGCAGGTCCAGCCGTCGCGCATGCAGCGCGTCGACAACCTGCTCTTCCGCTATCTGCTGAACGTCCTCGAAAAGCAGTTGCGGACCGTGGACTTTATGCGCCGGCTGGAGCACCTCCGCCCACCCCTGCGCGCCGCCATGCCAACTCCGGAAGCGACCGATCATGCAAATCCGTGAATATCAAGAGTGGTTGGAAGCGTGGGACCGCGCTCGCGCCTGGGACCGGGTTCTGCCCAGCCACACCCTACTCCACGCCCTTGAGGAGCTTGGCGAGGTCGCCAAGCTCGTACAGAAGCTCGAAGGCTACCGCGACCCCGGCGCGCAAGATGCCGCCGCCTTGCGCGACGAACTGGCGCTGGAACTGAGCGACCTCCAAGTCATGGTCTTCAAGATCGCCTACCTCTGCGGCATCGACATGGAGACCGCCATGCAGCGCGGCCAGGTCAAGGCCGACGCGCGCTTTCCCAACCCCGACGCCGGTCCCGCCGATCGCGCCGCCTACTGGCAGCGTTTCCGCGGCTATCTGGCCGACGCCGGTCTGGACGACTGACCCCACTTCCATCCCACATAAATTCGCAGAACAAACGTGCGCGCGCCTATTGACAACGCACAGATGTTCGTGTATGCTTGGGATAACTTGGGAAACAAACGTTCTGGGTTTGGGATAATGGGTTTATCGCTTGGGATAACCGCCTGAATGCCAGACCCAACATGACCGGTAGACCGTCGCCGCCAGCCAGTCGAAGAAAAGGACCACCATGAGCAGCTTATCCGAGCGCCAGCGCAAGATTCTCGAATTCATCGTTTCCTTCTTCCACGCCAATGAGTTCCCGCCCACCATCCGCGAGATTGGCGAACAGGTCGGCATCTCGAGCACGTCGGTGGTCAACTACAACTTGGCGAAGCTGGAAGAATTGCAGTACATCAGCCGGCGCAAGGAAGTCAGTCGCGGCCTCAGCCTCAATTGGGACCTACTGCAAGAATTGAAGCTCGCCCCGGCGACGTTGTCCGCGCCCGATGACCTGCCCACGCCTGCGCTGCGCGGCGGGGAGCATAGTGGGTTCGGCTCGCTGCTGCGCGTGCCTGTGCTGGGGGCCATTGCCGCCGGTCAGCCGATCCAGGTCGAAGCGCGCGACGCGGCCAGCCCGGAAGACTGGGTCGCGCTGCCCGAAGGCATGGTCAAGTCACGCGGCGCGCTCTTTGCTC
>CAYJQA010000139.1:0-6861 GCA_964372065.1 uncultured Litorilinea sp. | reverse complement strand
TGCTCTGCGCGTCAAAGGGGACTCTATGGTCGATGCGAGTGGCCTGGACGGCGACATTGTGATCTTGCGCCAGCAAGACTCGGCCAATGACGGCGACATGGTAGCCGCCTGGATCGAAGGCGACGAAGAGACGACGCTCAAGTATCTCTTCCGTGAAGGGCGCAATGTTCGGTTGCAGCCCGCCAATCCTGCCTACGAGCCGATTGTCCGGCCCGGCGACAAGGTCCGCATCAACGGTCGCGTGGTGTCGGTCTTGCGCAATCTGGACAACTAGCCCGCGCCATCGCGCAGGCCAATTGAGGCAGACAAACAGATGCCGGCGTCGGTTGACGCCGGCATCGTTATCTTCTCAGGGGACGCGCGGCCGGCGCCTGCCCCAAAAGCAAGAGGACGAGCCTGAGACACCGGCTCGTCCTCGCAGAAAGGTCGGGCTCGTGCGCTTCGCCCGGCGGCAGGCCGCGCTAAACGGCGTCCAAAAAGCGGACGGCGTCGCCCACGGTCACGATCTTTTGGGCCTCGTCGTCGCTGATCTCGCCGCCGAACTCCTCCTCGAACGCCATGATCAGCTCCACCAGGTCCAGGCTGTCCGCCTCCAGATCATCGCGGAAGTGGGCTTCCATGGTAACATCCGCTGGATCCACGCCAAGTTGATCGACGATAATATTGCGGATGCGCTCGAAGGTTTCTTTTTCAGCCATGATGACTTTTCTCCTCTGAATTACTTTTTACTTGGTGCAAGATTCCAACGCGGCCACTTGCCGCTGGTATCAGCTCTATCATTCTACCGCCTGGGGCACGGCAAACCACATCGGCGGCCTCTGTTGGCCGCTGCCGCCGACATATTCACACGGCAAAGGCGGGGCGAAGAGACGCAACTTTAATTACGCCGCAGTCGTGCTCAGACTGCGATGCCTGCGCCATTGTAGTGAATGGTGTACCGCCTGTCAAACAGGGGCCACTGAGCGCGGGCAATACACTGTAACCGATGATCTTCTCGCTTGGCCGCCCCGCTGCGCGGCGCACTCACCGACACAACGCCTCAATTCAAGGAACACCGGCCCATCGCCAAAGTTGCGCCCAAACCCTATTCGTGTTATATTTCACAAAGTCGAGGCGACACCGTGGGTTTATCCGGCAAGCGACTAACGCCATGACAACCGGGATAACCGGGCACACAGCAACTTGACGCCTTAGCCGTTTGCCGGAGCGATGAAGTATGAGGGGAGCTTACTTCACCGCATCCACTGAGCACCTCCTTTGGTTCCTCCTTTGTACCGAGCCCACCACCGCACCCGCGATGGTGGGCTTCCTCTTTCCCGGCGGTGCTTATGCCCAAAGCTGAGATTCATCGCAACGTGGTCGGCCTGCTTGCGGTAGTCGTCGCCTTGATCTTAGCGGCCTGCGCCGTGACGCCGGTCGGCGCGCCGCCGCCCGCGGACCCGCCCCCCGCAACTACCGCGCCGACGCTGGCCGATTTCTGGGACGGTCGCGCCCACTTCGTGGTCGATGTGACCGATACCGGGCTGCCCCTGGGCGAGTCGGACACCGTCGTGCTGCCCGGCGGCGTGCTGCGCGCCTATGTCCATGCCAGCTACCAGTCCTTGGGTGTCGTGGATCAATGCGGTGACCCGGTCGCGTTTCCCGGCTGCGTCGTGCTCTTCGAGAGCCGCGACGGCGGCAGTTCGTTTGCGCCGCCAACCGGCGCAGGCGCGCCGGTCTGCCTGCTCCCCTGCGCGGCCTGCCCGTGCGATTCGCGCCGCGACCACGTGGATCAACAGCAGTATCCACGCGTCGTCAGCGCCGCGCCGACCGGCGCAACCGCCGCCCAGCCTTGGTGGATGGTGTACGAATACCGCGCCAACACCATCATACGCCGCTCCTCCGACGGCGTCACCTGGTCCGCCGCGCGGGAGACGCCGCTCACCGGCATCTGGCGCGACTGGCTAACCGCCTGTCCACCCGCCGCCGGGGTCGGTCCACATCCCTATGCAGAGCCGGCTTTCGACTGCCTGGTGGGCAGCCCGCCCGGCCTCTACCTGGATGAGACCGTGTCGCCCGCCGAACTCTATGTCTTCGTCGGCGTCGGCCAGAATCCCGGTTCCATGGCCTGCTATCGCGGCCCGGCCGCGGCCCCGGCAGCCATCTTCTCCCGCTGCCGGCAATGGCCGCTCTTCACCGGCAGCGACGACTACGGCCCCGCGGACGCAACGGACGCCGCGGCCAACGCCCATTTCGACTTCCGCACGGTTAGTTCCGCCGAAGTCGTGCGCGTCGGCGATTATGTCTATCTGTTCTACGAGGGCGTGCGCGGGCCGGGGCCGGGTGATGCGGGTGACACCCAGTTCTTGCTGGGGCTCGCGCGTGCGCCCGCCGGCCGCGTGGACGGGCCGTGGGAGCGCTATCCCCGTAACCCCATCCTGCTCGACCTGCCGGGCAACGTAGGCGTCGGCCACGCCGACTTGGTGGTCGTGGACGGCGCGACCTACCTCTACACCACGCTGGACGGCAGCGTGCGTAGCCGGCTGCGCTTGGTGCGCCGCTGAGCTAGTCGCTGAGCAGACCCAGCGGCGGCGGCGAGCCAAGCGAGATCGCGGTGCGCTCCGGCTTGGCGTCCGCTCCCTCGCCGGGAAAGGTCAGCGCCCACAACTCTTTGACCCGAAACTCGGCCTGGATACTGTCGGCGCGCAGATCCCGCACGAGCCGCATCGCCTCTTGCTCGCCCAGACTCAGCGCCAAGGTCACATGGGGCAGAAAAGGCTGCGCTGAGATTTCTGGCCGGACATCCTCCCGCACACCCTCCAGAGCAGCCAGCAGCCGTTCGCGCAGCGCCAGCAGCCGGCGATAGTCGTCGGCCTCGGCGTCGGGCATGGTGAGAAAGACCGCCTGGTAGCCGGACCGCGTCGAGTCCGGGTGCGCCGTCGGTTCGGCCAGATGTAGCGTGAACGGGTCGGTTTGTTCACACACAGCAGCCACGCGCACCAGCACCGCGCTCCGCTCGATCTTGGGAGCAAACGGCGGGACCAGTGTGATGTGGCCACCCCACTCGGGCCAGCTCGCCCCCTCCAGTCCTGCTACGCGGCGGGCAAAGCGACGGTTGATCGCCTCCGGCAGCAAAATCTGAAGACTGATCGTGACTGCGTCGCTCACGCCGCGCTTGCCCCCGTAGCGTCCGGCTGCTGCCGGCGCACATAGCGAAAATCGCAGCAGGACGCGCCCGCCATGATCGTCTGCGTGCGCTCCAGCGTCACCTCCGTGTTGAATCCCTCGATCAGCGCGGCGTCGCGGTTGCACGACAAGATCGCGCCCAGATCGGCGACGCCCAACGCCCGATAGAGTTCGGCATAGCGACAGCGCGTCACATTAAAGCGAAACTCGTCCTCGCTCTGCGCCAAGACGTCGATCTCCAACGCCTGGTCGCGTGTCCAGAACTGGAGCGACTCGGCGAAATGGTGCAGCGAATCGCCGCCCATCGTGCCCACCAGGTCGCGTCCCTGTTCTCTGGCGATGGCGATGATCGCATCGCGTACCGTAGCCAAAACGCCCTCGCGACCATAGGTCGCGGCCAGCGCCTCGATCACCGGGGCCAGGATGCGCGCCTCGATCTCGCGTCGCGTCAAGACGCCCACCTGTGCGTTGAGGTGATCGGGCGGCGGCTGGACCGGTTCCTGCTCACGGCCAATCGCTGCGGATGGTTGCGTCATCGTGTCACACTCCCTCTTGCTTGCGCGCCATCGTCAAAATACCGGCGGACCAGCATTGGCGGCGGCGACGCCCTATTGTAAGATATATGCGTCCGGATCATCACGCTGTGAACGCCCCCGGGTAGCCGGTAGTTGAGCCGGCTGAATCTTCACCTAGGAAAGCCCACGACCACACCGTCTATGGTTTCTATCCTCAAGCGACCCTTGCAACTGCTGTTGCTCGCCATCGGTCGGCTGATCAGCGCGATCCTGTTTGACCTCCGGATTGAAGGCGTCGAGAATCTGCGCTCGGCGAATCAGCGGCCCCTGATCCTCATCGCCAACCATTTCAGTTGGTTCGACGCGCCGTTGCTCGCCGTCCATCTCCCGTTTCAGCCGGCCTTCTTGGTTGCCACCGAATCATACCGCAATCGTACCTTTGGCGCGCTCTTGCACTTCTTCGACTGCATCCCCGTCTGGCGTGGTCAGGTTGACCGCAGCGCGCTGCGCCGCGCGCTCAACTCGCTGGCACGCGGCCGGGTCGTCGGCATTTTCCCTGAGGGTGGGATGAACCCCGAAAACGCCGCGCGCCTGGCCCGCGGCGAACGTATCTTTGAAGTGCGCGCCCACGCCTCGCGGATCAGCGCGACACTGGCGACCGCCCGCCCCGGTTCGGCGCTCTTGGCCGTCGATAGCCACGCCTGGATTATCCCCGTGGCCGTCATGGGCACCGAACGCATTCTGGACAACTTGCCCCACTTCCGCCGCACCAAGCTGCTGTTCCGGATCGGCCCCGTCTTCGGCCCGCTCGCAATTGACCCGGCGCTGCGCGGCCCGGCGCGCCGTTCGCGGCTGGACGAACTCACCCATCACATGATGATGCAACTGGCCCAGTTGTTCCCCCTAGAAAAGCGCGGTCCGTACGTCCATGCGCCTGACCCTGCCCTGGAGATCGCGCCGGAGCTTGCGCCGACCGCCCAATCGGAATAGGCGTCGGTTGCGCGCCGCCGCGCGTGGCCCCGCTTGACTTCCATTCTGCGCCAAAGTATAATCGCCCCTCAGTAATTCGGGAACCCGTGTGCAGCGAATGAGGCTGTCGATGTTCATGTTCACGACCTTGGCTGTCAATTGCAGCTGTTGTTGTATCTGTCGGGAGCGGAGGCAGGGGCCTTCGACTCCGGCGATACGCTGCCCGCGCTAGCCGAGTCGAAGAACAATCCCACTGTCTCCGCCAAGCGGCGAGAGGTCCGGTGGGTCCATGCGTAGCTAAACGCTCAGGCCGCCCTGAGCGTTTTTGTTGCCACGAGCGCCACCGGACAAGCCGGTCGGCGCTCGTTTCCTTTTAGCCTAGCCTTGTCGGACCAGTATCCAAACTGCCGCCATGAAGGAGAACTCCATGAACCCATCCGAATCGACCCTGCCGGACGCCCACGCGGTGGTCGAGTTGCCTGGTCTGCTCGTCACACCTGACTGGCTGGCGGCGCACCTCGACCAACCCGAACTGCGTCTCGTAGATGTCCGTTCCGCCGATGCCTACGCCGAAGGCCACGTGCCGCACGCCGCCTACCTGGAACTGTCAGCCGTCTCCACCACCGTCGACAACGTCGCGGGGATGCTACTGCCGCCCGCAGACTTCGCCGCCGTAGTCGGTCGCCTGGGCATCGACGATGACAGCCTGGTCGTCATCTATGACGCCAACTGGGGGATGGCCGCGGCCAGGGTCCTCTGGGCGCTGGAAGCCTACGGCCACCGCCGTGTGGCCGTCCTCAACGGCGGGTGGGACCGCTGGCACGAGGCAGGCTACCCAACCACGACAGCCATCGCCACCGTCCCCGCCGCCCGCTTCGTCCCTCGCCCCAACCCCGCCCTCCTCGCCGAGCTTCCCTGGATCCAACAACATCTGCACGACGACGACGTGGTCATCGTCGACACGCGCGCCACCGGCGAGTATACCGCCGGCCACTTGCCCGGCGCGGTCTCGTGGGACTGGCTGCGCGGGGTCCCGGCAGGCGGCTGGGAAGCCGTGCGCGACGACGCGGAGTTGGCCGCGGAGTTGGCCGCGGCCGGCATCACGCCCGACAAGGAGATCGTGACCTATTGCCGCTCCGGGGTCCGCGCCGCCCATACCTACCTGGTGCTTCGGCATCTGGGCTACCCGCGCGTGCGCAACTATGACGGCTCCTGGCTGGAATGGTCGTACCGGGTCTTGGGACTCTCCCATGCCTAGACGCGTTGCCCATCCACCCGTACAAGCGCGAAAGGAAGCCACGCCATGAGTACTCAAGTCGGCCAAGCCGCCCGTCCTGCCGGCCTCGCCGGGGTCGCCGTCAATGTGCGCTTCGGCGTCTTGGCGACGCTGGCCGCCGCCGCGATCCTCTTCCTGGCCGCCGCGGTCAGCGGCGAGATGGCGTTGTTCTGGGCGTTTGGCATTGCCTTCGGCTTCGTGCTCCAGCGCAGCCGCTTCTGCTTTGCCAGCGCCTTCCGCGACATCTTCTTGCTGCGCCACGGGCGCTCCATGCGCGGCGTGCTGGCGGGGCTGGCCGTCGCCACCAGCGGTTTCGCCGTGCTCATGTCCAAGCAAGTGCCCAACACGGCCTTGGGCATCCTACCGCCGGACGCCAACGTCCTGCCGCTGGGTTGGCACACCGTGGTCGGCGGGCTAATCTTCGGCATCGGCATGGTCGTGGCGGGCGGCTGCGTTTCGGGCAGCATCTACCGCATGGGCGAAGGTTATGTCGCCTCGTGGGTCAGCTTCGTGGGGATCATGCTGGGGCTGGCCGGGGCCGCGTATACGTGGAACTTCTGGTGGGAGTTCAGCATATCTACGGGGCCGCGCCTCTGGCTGCCGACCTACTTGGGGCATGGCGGGGCCGTCGCCGTGACCTTCCTGGGGCTGCTCGCGGCCTATCTGCTCGTGCTCTGGTGGGAGAGCCGCGGCGGGCTGACCCTGCCCGACCAGCCGTTTGTGGGCGATGACCACGACAGCTTCGGCGGCAAGCTGCGCAACTCGCTGCGGCGCGTCTTTGTGCACGGCTGGCCCATCGTCACCGGCGGGGCCATTCTCGGCGGCCTGAACGTGCTGCTGTTCCTGCAATCCCACCCCTGGGGCTTCACCGGCGAAGTCTCACGCTGGGTCATCGGCGCGACCAATGCCCTGGGCATCGGCCCCGGCAATCTGGAG
>CAYJQA010000138.1:3902-10861 GCA_964372065.1 uncultured Litorilinea sp. | reverse complement strand
AAGTCGTTCACCTGGTCGAGTTGCTCGACCGTTCCTATGCACAGGAGAGCCGGAGTTGAACACCGCCACGCTGACCGCCCTCTTTCCCAAGCGCCAACTGGCGCTCAACCCGGCGGAACTGCTCACCTACGAAGTCGACGCGGGCTATGACCGCGGCCGGCCTGACGGCGTTTTCTTCCCCGAATCCACCGAGGATGTCAGCCGCATCATGCGCTGGGCCGCCACGCAGCGCGTCCCGCTGATCGCCCGCGGCGCGGGCACGGGGCTTTCCGGCGGCGCGGTCCCCGAACATGGCGGCATCGTCCTCTCCTTTGCGCGTATGGACGAAGTCCTCGAACTGGACCCCGCCGGGCGCAGCGCCGTGCTGCAGGTCGGCGTCGTCAACCTGGCGTTTGACGAACTGGTCAAGCAGCAGGGCCTCTACTATCCGCCCGACCCCTCCAGCGGGCGCTCGGCGCTCATCGGCGGCAATCTGGGCGAGAACGCGGGCGGCCCGCACTGCTTCAAGTACGGCGTGACGACCAACTACATCACCGGGCTGGAAGTCGTGCTGGCCGACGGCCGCGCCGTGCGCGTCGGCGGTCGCGCCCTGGACTATCCCGAATACGACCTCTGCGGCGTGCTGGTCGGCAGCGAAGGCACACTGGGCATCCTGACCCACGCCTATGTGCGGCTGATCCGCAACCCGCCCGGCGTCAAGACCATGATGGTCGCCTTTGACTCCGAAGCGCAGGCGGGCAAGGCCGTCTCCGCCGTCATCTCGGCGGGCTTGGTCCCGGCGACGCTGGAGATGATGGACCAGCGCGGCATGCGCATCATCGAAGCCTACGCCCCGGTCGGTCTGCCCATCGACGCGGGCGCGGCGCTGATCGTCGAAGTGGACGGCTATCCCGCCAGCCTGGACGCGCAGATGGAGGAGGTCGCCGACATCCTCACGGCCAACGGCGGGTTTGACCTCAAGCTGGCCAAGAGCGAAGCCGAGCGCGCCGCTATCTGGTATGGGCGCAAGAGCTTCGCCGGGGCGTTAGCCCGGCTGGCCCCCAACTTCTATTTGATCGACATCACCGTCCCGCGCAGCCGCCTGGCCGACACGCTCAACGCGGTCAACCACATCTGCGACGGCTACGGCCTGAAGGTGGGCCACGTCTTCCATGCGGGCGACGGCAACTTGCACCCGGCCATTGTCTTTGACGCGCGCGACCAGGTCGTCCGCGAGAAGGTCTTCACCGCCTGCCATGAGATCGTCGCACTCTGTGTGGAGCGCAACGGCAGCATCACCGGCGAGCACGGCGTCGGCATCGAGAAGCGCCGCTACATGCCCATGATGTACAGCGGGGCCGAACTCGCCGCCATGACCGAGATCAAGCAGATCTTCGACCCCATGACGCTGCTCAACCCCGGCAAAATATTCCCGGCGGAACTGCCCGCGGTTCAGCGCCACGCGCCGCGCATCCCCCAGGGTGACGTCTTTACGCCCACCACGCCTGAAGAAACAGCCGCCGGGCTGGCCGGGTTGGCCGCGCCAGGCAAGACCGCCCGCATCGGCAGCGCCGCACAAGGCGACCGTAGCGGCGCGGACGTTTGGCTGAGTACTGCCAACTTTCGCGGCGTCAGCGTCTTCGCCCCGGACGATCTTTATGTCACCGTCGGCGCGGCCACCCCACTGGTCGAGCTGCACAGCTTCTTGGCCGAGAAGGGTATGCACGCCCCGTTGGTCTCGCCCTGGCCGGACGCCACCCTGGGCGGGCTGGTCGCGGCCAACGTCAACTCACCGCAGCGCCTGCGCCACGGCGGGCTGCGCGACATGCTGCTGGCCGCCACCGTGGCCCTGGCCGATGGCCGCGTGCTGCGCGTCGGGCGGCCTGTGGTCAAGAACGTCGCAGGCTATGACCTGCCCAAGCTCTTGATCGGCAGCTACGGCACGCTGGGCGTTCTCACGGACCTCACGTTCAAGCTGTTCCCGCAGCCGCGCAGCCGCCGCAGCCTGGCCCTGCCCGTGAACGACCCGGCGCAGGGGCTGGCCTGGGCCGCGGCGACCGTGCCCGTCTGGCTGGCGACGACCGGCGTCGTGCTCTGCCGCGCCACGACCGGCGATGCGCCCTATACGCTGGTCTACACGCTGGAAGGCGTAGATGAAGACCTCGCCGCCGAGCGCGACGCCCTGCAGGCCGCGCTGACCGCCGCGGGCGCGCCCCAGGCCACGCTCGTGGACGCCACCGCCGCGGCCATCTGGGCAAGCTTCACGGGCGCGGACGGCGACGCGCAAACCCTCGTTCGCATCGGTGTGCCGCCGGGCCAGGTCGCGGCCTACTGGCGGCAGCTTGCGCCCGCCCAGCAAACCGCCGCGACCTGGTGCTTTGACCTGGGCAACCATCTGCTCTATGCCCGCTGCCACGCCGACGCGCCGCACACTGCGGCTTGGCTCCAGGCCGTGCGCCGTCCCGCGCTCGACCTGGGCGGCTATGCCGTGGTCATGCAGACCACCTGGCCGCACGACCTGGACCGCTGGGGCTATGCGCCCGCGGCGCTCGACCTCATGCGTAAGCTCAAGGCGGCCTGGGACCCGGCGCACGTGCTCAACCCCGGCGACTTTGTCGCGGGCTGATCCGGCGTGGCGCTGCGTCGCGGGCTGACCGCAGCCCTGCTGCTCCTGGCCGCGGCAGGGTTGGTATTGGCCGCGCGCCTGCCCGTAGCCGACCCGTGGCCCGGGCGGGGGCCGGGCTGGCGCGTCCAGCCCACGACGCTCCTCGCACCGGTGCGCACCTATCTCTTTCGTCAAGCCGCGCTCAACACGCTCCGCTTAGCCGCGGGGACGACGCTCGTCACGCTGCTGCTGGGCTACCTCTGGGCGCGCCTGGGCGTAGGCGGGCGCTGGGGCGTAAGCTGGGCGCTCGCCGCCTGGCTCTTGCCCGGCGCAGTGGCCGGTCTGCTCTGGCGTCCGCTCTTCCCGCCCCTCTGGTACAGTCAAGCCGAAAGCGCGCTCCTCGCGACCGGGCTGGTGATGGTCTGGCGCGCCGCGCCGCTGACGGGGCTGCTCCTGGCGGGAACGCCCCGCGCTTGGCGCGTGGCCGCCGCCATCCCGCTCTGGCTGTCCCTCACCGACGCCGCGCAGACGCTCACCCTCACCGGCGGCGAACCCTTCAACGCCTCGCACACCTGGGCCAGTTGGGCGCTGACCGCGCTCTGGGTCAACCGCGACTGGGGTCATGCCGCGTCCATGTTGGGCGGGCTGGCGCTGGTCACGGCGGTGGCGCTGAGCAGCCTCCTCGGTGCGGGCCGCGCCGGTGATGTCCCAATGACCAGCACTCCGACAGCCTGGCGCACTGGCCTGCCCGCGCTCTGGCTGCTCGCGCCCCTGCTCCCGTGGCTGGTGCAGTCCGGCGGCGAACTCGCGCACGGTTTTACCAGCTTGTTTGCCGCAGTCACGGTCGGCTGGTGGCTAGTGGGGCTGGCGATCTTGGGCCTGACGCTGGCCGCGGCCTGGCTGGTGGTCGCGCCGTCCCGCCTGCCGCCCGCAGCCGTGACCGGCGCGGCGCTCGGCGCGTGGGTGCTCTGGCCGGTCCCTGCCGCCTATGTCGCCACGACCGTGAACTTCTCCATCCTCTTGCCGGCCGTCTGCGCGCTGGCAGGACTCACCGCGGCGTGGGCCGCGCCGCGCACGCGCGGACGGACACCCGCGGTCCTGCTCATCGCCGTTACGCTCCTGGCGCACAGCTTCCCCGTGCTGCTTGTCATCAACCCACCTGTCTACACCCCCGCCCTGGGGACGGTCATGCGCTTTGGCGCGGCCGCGGATACAGCAGGATTGGCCGCGGCGCTGCTCCTACATTGCCTGTTCACGGTGACCGGCGCGCGGCTGCTCGTCGCGTGGGCTGCCCGCAGCAAAGCGTAAGGGCAGTTTCCATAGCGCGCATCTGGGCTATGGCAGCTCCGGCGGTAGAATACCGCCGCTACAATTACTAGATTTTCTTCTGAACGTTCATGATACCGCCGCTACAGATCCTTGATTATGCGCACGCTTCGGTGTACGCCGGATTTTCGGTTGGATAACCGCGCTTGCCGGAATCCGTTGCTATCCTGGACTGGCGCGGCGGCGTCTGGAGCAGTTGCGCCGCAGCCAGTCATCCGGTAGAATGCTCCCGCACACACCTTTGCCTGCGGGAGTACTGCCCATGCTCCTTCTTCTACGGTTTGCGAGGGCCGTCGATGCGCTCACCGAGCTCATGGGGGGTCTATCCACGTTGTTGGTCCTGATTACCATCATTGTCGGCTTCTACAATGTGCTGGCCCGCTACGTCGGTCGCTTTGTGGGGCTGAAATTGGCGTCGAATCTGTACATCGAAGCCCAGTGGTATCTCTATTCGCTGGTCTTCTTGCTTGGCTTCGCCTACATCCTCAAACACGACGTCAACGTGCGCGTGGATTTCCTCTACACCAACTGGTCCCCCAAAACGCAGGCGTGGGTCAACCTGGTGGGCACGCTGCTCTTCCTCATCCCCTTCTGCATCATGGGCATCTATGTGACCTTTGACCCGGTCATGCGCTCATGGGGGCTGCTGCCCAACGGTACGTGGGGCACGTGGGAAGTCTCGCCGGACCCGGAAGGACTGCCGCGCGCCCCGCTCAAATCCATGATCATCGTCGCCCTGGGTACATTGCTGCTCCAGGCGCTGGCCCAGGTCATCAAATACATCGCCATCATCCGCGGGGCCGACGAAGTCGTGGGCGAGTTGGCAGCGGACGCTCAAGGCCAAGGCGCGATCGGCTAACCCCGCGCCGCCGGCTCACATCACGCTGATCAAGGAAACCTACATGGGCGCCGAGTGGCTCGCTATCCTCATGTTCGTCGGATTCTTTTTCCTCCTGCTCAGCGGCTATCCCGTCGCGTTCTCCTTCGCCGGGACGGCCATCATCTTTGGCCTGCTCGGCCTCGCCGCCAATCACTTTGACCTGGCCTTGCTCCGGCTCCTGCCCAACCGCTGGTTTGGCACCATGTCGGACTTCACGCTCCTGGCCGTGCCCTATTTCGTCTTCCTCGGCTCTGTGTTGGAGAAATCCGGTCTTGCCGAAGATCTGCTAGAGACCATCGGCCATGTGCTGGGGCCGTTGCGCGGGGGCATGGCGCTGGCCGTGATCATTGTCGGCACGCTATTGGCCGCCACCACGGGCGTGGTCGCGGCGACGGTGATCGTCATGGGCATGCTGTCGCTGCCCGTCATGCTGCGCTACGGCTACGACAAACAGGTCGCCGCCGGGGTGATCATCTCGTCCGGCACGCTCGCCCAACTCATCCCGCCCAGCCTGGTCCTAGTGGTCCTGAGCGACCAAATCGGCGTGCGCATCGGCGATCTCTTTCTGGGCGCGATGCTCCCGGGCCTGATGCTTTCGGCGTCCTACATGCTCTGGATCATCGCCCTCGCCATCTTCCGACCACACACCGTGCCCGCCATCCCCAAAGCAGAGCGGACGGTGACCGGCTGGGCGCTCTTGGCGCGCGTGGTGCGGGCCGTCGTCCCGCCGATGCTGCTCATCGTCGCCGTGTTGGGCAGCATCTTCGCCGGCATCGCCTCCCCGACCGAAGCGGGCGCGGTGGGCGCGGCCGGGGCCTGTCTCCTGGCCGTCGCCAACGGGCGCTTTAGCCGCAAGATGTTCTGGGACGCCGCCCACGCCACGGCGCGCCTCACCGCGCTGGTAGTCATGATCCTCTTTTGCTCGACCTTCTTTAGCATTGTCTTTGACGGGCTGGGCGGCCAGGGTCTCATCACCAGACTGCTCACCGCGGTGCCGGGCGGCTTCCTGGGCTTCATCATCGTCGCCAACATTGCCATCTTCCTCTTGGGCATCTTTCTGGAGTTCATCGAGATCGCGTTTATCGCCATGCCGCTCTTTGTGCCCGCGGCCCAAGCCCTGGGCATCGACATGGTGTGGTTTGGCGTCGTCATGGCCGTCAATCTCCAGATGGCCTTTATCTCGCCGCCGGTGGGCTTTTCGCTCTTCTACCTCCAGAGCGTCGCGCCGCGCGAGTTGCCCACGTCCGAGATCCACAAGAGCGCCGTCCCCTTTATGGTGCTCCAGGCCCTTGTCCTCATCCTCGTCATCGCCTTCCCCCAGACGGTACGCTGGCTCGTTGACCTTTCCATCCAGTACCAATTGAGCCATTAGCCCTCGGACGGAGCCACCGCGATGAGCACATACGCTGCGCCGGTCTTCACCGGCTTTCCCGCCGCCGCCATCGAGTTCATGCGTGAACTGGCGGCGAACAACTCCCGATCTTGGTTCGAAGCGCACAAACAGAGCTACCTGGACTTCGTGCAGACGCCCGCCGTGGCCCTGGTGCGTACCCTGGGCGAGCAACTGCAAGGCCATTTCCCCGAAGTGCTGGTAGACGTCCGCACCAACGGCAGCGGTTCGCTCATGCGGATACAGCGCGACATCCGCTTCAGCCCGGACAAGACGCCCTACAAGACCAACGTCGTGATGTTCTTTACGGCCGGTCCCGGCAAGAAGTTGGAGACCCTCGGTTTTGGCCTGCAGATGACGCTGACCGCCGTGGAGGGGGGCGGGGGCATCATCGCTTTTACGCCGCCCCTGCTGGAACGCTACCGCCAAGCCGTGCTTGCCCCGGCGTCCGGTCAGGCGCTGGTCGAGGCCGCCACGACGGTGCTGGCCCGGCCCGGCTATGGCCTCTACACCAGCGCCGCCAAGCGTGTCCCCACGGGCTTTGACCGCGCCCATCCGCGCGCCGAATGGCTCAAGTACCGCGGCCTATGGGCCGACAGCCCCGCCATCAGCCTGGACGTGGCCCAGACGCCGGCCCTGGTGGACGCGCTCATGGAACGCCTTCTGCACGTCGCGCCGGTCTACCACTGGCTGCAGGAGCACGTGGCCTAAGCGCATCCGCGCCACACAAAAAGAGACGGTCACCGTGGCCGGCGACCGTCTCTTTTTGTGTGGACTCG
>CAYJQA010000138.1:0-3892 GCA_964372065.1 uncultured Litorilinea sp. | reverse complement strand
CGCCCACCTACCGCGGGGGCGGGGCTGGCGGCCCAAGCACTGCCGGTCCCCATTGGGCGTTGAGGTGGAGAAGCCGCAGCGACGCGCAACGGGGCGCGGATAACCACCGCGCCCCGTTTGCGCCCCGTTTGCGCCCCTTGCGCCGCTGGGCAGGCTGGGCGTGCCCAGCCACGAAGCCATCCGAAACGGTGGCGGCTAGGTTCTGTTGACGTTTGCGCTTTGCAGACAGGTGACTGTCACTTTCTGAAGTGACAGTCACCTCCTGATGCGAATGAAAATGTCAACACGCCCTAATAGATCAACTGGCCGCCGCTGACGTTGATGTCGACGCCGACCAGATGGCGGGCGCGGTCGGATGCCAAAAACGCATACACCACCGCGACATCCTCCGGCTCCCCAATGCGCTGGATGGGGATACTGGCGGCAAACTGCTCTTTGCGACCCGGTAAGTCCAGCCACGTGGCCGTCATCGGCGTATAGACGTTGCCCGGCGAGACCGTATTGACGTTGATGTTGTACGGCGCGGCAAAGCGCGCTACCGACTTGCTGTACGCGATGATGCCGCCAAACGCCGCGCAGTAGGCCGGGATGTTCGCCGTTACCCCATACGCCGTGAACGAACCCATGCTGATAATCTTGCCATAACGCCGCTCCATCATGTGGGGCAGCACGGCCTGCACGCAGTTGAAGACGCCGCGCAGATGCCCGTCCAGTTGCAGGTTATAGTCCTCTTCGGTGGTATCCAACTGGCCTGTACTCGCACCGGGACCGGCGATATTGCAAAGGATGTCGAGTTGACCGTAGTTCGCCAACGTCTGCTGGATCAAGGCGTCGACTTGCGCCCGCACGGCCACGTTGGTTTCCACAAAATCGGCCTTGCCGCCCTGCGCCTGAATGTCGGCCGCGACCGCCCGGCCACGTTCGCCCTGAATGTCGGCCAACACGACTTGCGCGCCTTCCGCCGCCAATAGGCGACCCACACTCGCGCCCATCCCCGAAGCGCCGCCAGTCACCACGGCGACCTTGCCCACGAGACCGAGGTCCATAATTACCGGAATCCCTTTCTAAGGAAGCTGGACAAATAGAGTTGGAAGAGCGGCGCGGTCACTTACCCCTTGACCGCGCCGGCCGTCAGTCCCTGCACCAGATACCGCTGGACAAACGCAAAGAGAATCGCGAGAGGCAGAGATACGACCACCGCGCCGGCATTGAGCAGGCCCCAGTCGATGACATTGATGCTTTTCATCGAAGCAATGCCCACCGTGAGGGTCTTGAGTTCAGTCGTATTGATGAATGTGGCAGCAAAGATGAACTCATGCCAGCCCAGGATGAAAGCAAAGACGCCTGTGGCTAACAATCCCGGCAACGAAAGCGGTAATGCGATGCGCCAAAACGCACTCCACCGGGTACATCCGTCGATCAACCCTGCCTCTTCCAGTTCCGCCGGGATCGAGTCAAAGAACCCTTTGATCATCCAGGTGCAGAAGGGAATGGCAAAGGCGTTATAGCTGACGATTAACCCTAGGTAGGAGTCGAGGAGGTGCAGTTTGTTGAACAACACGTACAGCGGAATCAAGATGGCAATTCCGGGGATCATTTGGGTTGCGAGGATCATGATCCCAACGAACATACGCCCCGGAAAGCGGAATCGGCTGAGCGAGTAGCCGGCAAACGCGGCAAAGCTCACTGCCACAATTGTGGTGAAGGTCGAGACAATCATGCTGTTGAGAAAGAACCGCGCAAAGGGATACTCACGAAATAGATTGATGTAGTTAACAAAGGTCGGATGCTCGATCCAAAGGGTCTGGCCTTGGTTGGACATTAGCTCGGTGTTGGTCTTGAAAGAGCCAAGGAACATCCACAAAAAAGGCAGCACCACGAAGATGATCAGAAGCGTGGCGGGAACATAGAGGACGATCAGATCGGAGAGGAACACCCGCAGTCTGTACCCTCCACTCCGCCCCCGTAAGGGACGCATCGTGCGGCCGGCAGCAGTGCGTTCCGACGCCATACGTGAATCAGCCATCGGATTCCTCCTAGATCTCGCTGTGTCGGCTATAAACATAGAGATAGATAACGGTAAAGCAGATCTCGATCAGGGAGATCACCACGGCAATGGCAGAGGCATAGCTGAGTTGACCCATGCCAAAAGCGCTGATGTATGTAAACATAGCCAGGATGTAGGTTGCGTAGTAGGGACCGCCGTACGTCATGATATAGACGATCTCGATGCCGCTAAACGTCCAGATCGTACTCAACATGGTGGCGACCATAATCGTCGGTGCGATGCCTGGGATCGTTATGAAACGGAAGGACTGCCAAGTACTCGCCCCGTCTACGCGCGCCGCCTCGTACAGCTCTTCGGGTACTGCCTGCATCGCAGCCAACAACATGACCGCAAAGAAAGGAAACCCCTTCCAGGTATTCGTAAAGATCATGACCGGCATAGCGGTACGGTCATCCGACAGCCAGGCAAACCACTCGCCGATGATCCCCAGGCGCATCAGAACCGTGTTCACCAGGCCCACGCTGGTAAAGAGCAGCCCAAACATCATGGCGGCCAACACACCCGGAACCACCCAAGGAATCAGGATGAGACCGCGAAACCACCCGTGCCGGATGCGCTTCATCACCAACGCGGCAATCATGCCCAGGACAAACTGTCCCGCGACCGAACCGATCGTCCAGTACCAGCTTTGCCAAAAGGAGCGCAAGAAGAGCGGATCGGCAAATAGGCGCAGATAGTTATCCAGCCCCACAAACGGCCGGTCGGCCGGTCGATAGATCACATAGTCTTCGAAGGAGAGAAGCACACCTTGGACGATGGGAATAAACTGCACGACGAACAAAGAAACGACCACAGGCAGCAGGAATAGGTAAGCGATCCGATTTTTGGTGACTTCTCTCCAATACAATCGCAGCGCGCTCACGGGGCCGGGATCTCCTTTCTGATGCAGGGGAATCTGGCAACAAACACCTCGCCAGATTCCCCTGTACCGCTGTCTACTGCGTACGTGACACGGATTGCACCGCGCCGAATCGGATTAGCCTTCCGGAACGGTCACGCCGTTTTGCGCCAGGGTCTCGACGGTCGCGTCGTGCCACTGCTCGGCGAATTCCTCTGGGGTAACCTTCTGCGTCAACAGCCCTTGCATCAAGGGGACGACCACGTTGTCCAGTACACCGCCCACCCCCGTCATCCAGACGGGCCAGTAGCGATCCCCTTCGGTGAAGCCGCCGATGTAGCCGGCATAGACCGGATCGTCAGCCCAGAAGGGATCGGTCCACAGATCGGTGGAGGCCGGGATCATGCCGTTGGTCTTGCAGTAGAGCGCCTGACCTTCGTTACTGCTGGTAAAGCGGATCCATTCCAGCGCCTCGGCGATGACATCGTCATTTTCGGCCGACCGGAACAGCCCGACAATACCGCCGTCGCCGTAGCCTGAGTTCGGTGCTCCGGCAGGCCCCTTCGGAAGCGGCAAAGCGGCGAGTTCCCAGCCATTCTCGGCAAGCGTAGCGACACTCTCACGGATCGACCACGGCCCCTGATGCATGGTCATGGCGCGGCCGGCCATGAAGACGGCGTCCCGCTCTTTGTAGGTGTCGGTTGGCGCCGAGGGCTGGACCAAACCGTCCCAGAACAAGCTGCCAAAGAAGCGGATGCCTTCGATGGTTTCCGGTGTCTTGATGGCCAAGGGTTCCGGCTCGACACTGTCAACGTACTTCTTGCCCTGGATCAGACCGCCGCCAAAAGCGCGCACGACCAGATGGAAGTTCTGCACGGGATCGCCGACACCCGCGGAATCCATGGCATAGAACCAGCGGTTCGGCTGGGTCAGTTCCTTGCCAAGCTGTTTGAACTCATCCCAAGTCCAGTCCCGCAGGTCCTCGA
>CAYJQA010000137.1:0-10879 GCA_964372065.1 uncultured Litorilinea sp. | reverse complement strand
CATTTAGACTCAGGAGAACAACCCATGTCCTTGAAGCAACTTGACGTACGCGGCGAAATCTGTCCCTATCCCATGATGAAGACCGTCCAGGCGCTCAAGAAACTCGGCCCCAACGATGCGGGGCTGGAGGTCATCACCGATCACGCGCCCGCACTCGAGACCATCCCGACCCAGGCCGTGCGCCTGGGGTATGCCGTCGATATTCAGGAAACCGGGTCGCCCGAATGGCGCATCCGCCTCACTCGCCAGAAGTAACGCTCACCTACACAGAAGGAGCAATACCCATGATCGCTCGAAAATGGTTAATTCTGATCCTGCTCGCCCTCACGGTGGTCGCGAGCGGGTGCGTCGCGCCGGCGAGCGGCGCCCCCGCGGCCACCGAAGCGGCCATCGCAGCCTACGCCAATCCCGACGTACTGGTGGACACCGACTGGGTCGTGGCCCACCTGGAGGATGCCAACGTCCGTCTGATCGACCTCAACGGCAAGATCGAAGACTATGCCGCCGGCCATATCCCCGGCGCAACCTATGTCAACTTGACAGAAGACCTGACCAACCCAGACGACCCCGTGCGCGGCCAGGTGCTCACCCAAGACCAGCTCTCGACGCTGTTCAGCCGCCTGGGCATCGCTGCCGATACGACCGTTGTCTTCTATGACAACAACAGCAATCTAATCGCAGCCCGCGCTTACTGGGCGCTCAAGTATTACCAGCACGCCGACGTGCGCGTCTATAACGGCGGCCTCAAGCAGTGGGCCGCGGACGGTCAGGCGCTGGTGACGGACGAACCAGCCATCACGCCCAGCGCGTATGTCGCCCAGGACGCCGATGTCGCCATCCGCACGACCACCGAGTATGTCCTCGAACACCTGGAAGACGACAACGTCGTGCTGTGTGACACGCGCGGGCCGGAAGAGTTTGCGGGGACCGATGTGCGCTCGGCGCGTGGCGGTCACATCCCCGGCGCGCTCAATGTAGAGTGGATCAACGCGGTCAACGAGGATGGGACCTTCAAGGACGCCGCCACGCTATACAAGCTCTACACGACCGCCGGCTTCCTCCCCGACAAGGAGATCATCACCTACTGCCAGACCGGCGTGCGCGGCGCACACACCTGGTTCGTCTTGACTGAGTTGTTGGGCTTTCCCAACGTCCGCAACTATGACGGCTCTTGGGAAGACTACGGCAACAACCCCGACACCCCCATCGAGTCCTGACGCGCCTGTCCTACCCATGTCCCCCACACGGCGGCCCGGAGAGATTGCTTCTCCGGGCCGCTGTTGTCCCCAGGCACAAAGCCGTCGAAGTTGTCTTGCCCACGGCTTGGGGGTATGATCATGCGAGCGCCCTGAGCGGGGCGTCACGCTGGCCCCAAGCAAACCCCATCGCCGCGCGTTGACAACGCGCGCCCAAGGAGGATTTGATGAAGATTACTCACGTTCGCGTCTTCCAGGTCGAAGGCGTCATGGAGCATCCCGGCGAGTTCTGGGAAGAGCGCCTCGTCCGCCCGGTCGACATCTATCCGGAGCACAAAGCGGAAGGCGCAACCTGGTTGGAGCCACTGGGTCCAAGGACCTATCGTAACGTGGCCCACTTCGTGGAGATCGGGACCGACACCGGCGTCACCGGCATCGGCGGCCCCTTCCCACTGGAACAGGCATTCATCATCGAGACGCAGCTCAAGCCGCTGCTGATCGGCCATGACCCATTTGCCACCGAGCGGCTATGGGACCGCATGTATCGCTACATGGTCCACGGGCGCAAGGGCCTCGTCATGATGGCGATCAGCGTCGTCGACTGCGCGCTTTGGGACCTCAAGGGCCGGGCGCTCAACACGCCCGTCTATGCGCTGCTGGGCGGGCCAACGCGCACCGCCATCCCCGCCTACGCCTCCATGCTGGGCTACTCGCTGGACCCGGAACTGGTACAGGAGCGCACCCAGGAAGTCGTGCGCCAGGGCTACGCCGCGACCAAGTGGTTCTTCCGCGACGGTCCCACCGACGGCGTGGCCGGCATCGCCCGCAACATGCGGCTGGTGCGTTCCGTGCGTGATGCCAGCGGCCCGGATGTGGACATCATGTTTGACGCGTGGATGAGTTGGGACTTGACCTACACCATCCAGATGGCAGCGCGCATGGAGGAGTACAACCCGCGCTGGATCGAGGAGCCGCTGCTGCCCGACAAGATCAAGCAGTACGGCGAGCTGCGCCGCAATGTGCGCGTGCCCATCTCTGGCGGCGAACACGAGTACACGCGGTGGGGCATCAAAGAGTTGTTGGACGTGGGCGCGGTGGACGTACTGCAGGCCGACATCTACTGGGCGGGCGGTATCTCCGAAACGCAGAAGATCGTGGCGCTGGCCTCGGCCTACGACGTCCAGGTCGTGCCGCACGGCCATTCGACCAACGCCACCGCGCATCTGATTGCCGCTTGGCCGGAGACGACCTGCCCCATCCTGGAGTACCTAGTCAAGTGGAACGCCATTCACCAGTGGTTCCTCAAGACGCCGCTGGTTCCTATCAACGGCAAGATCCAACTCACGGACGAACCCGGCCTGGGCATGACGCTGGACCCGGCCAAGATCGTCAAGCAGAAGGACATCTCGTTCTAGGTAGTGTTTGCAATCTGTCATGCTGAGCGTAGCGAAATATCCCCTTCTCCGGTGCGCCACCGGGACCCTTCGCTGTCGCTCAGGGTGACAAGAGCTTTGCAGACAGTACCTAGCCGGACGGTGCCATTAGCAGCGCCGCCGCAGCGCCAGGTGACAGTCATGCTTCGCCGTGGCTGTCACCTGCCTGCTCCCTCCTGATAGGATCGCCTACGCTTGCGGCCGCCCGCTGGTCTTTTCACGTCCGGCCACCAGGAAAAACAAGAAGCCCACCGCTACCCAGAGCGCGCCAGCGCGGTACATCATCGCACCGCCCATGCTGTCTAGAGCAGGCCGCCCAACAGCGCGCCTGCCGCCCCGCCTAGCCCCATACTCACCCCGGAGAAGAGGCCCTGCGCCGTCGCGCCCAGACCCGCCGGCGCGACCTTGTTGGCATAGGACACACCGGCCACCCACATGGCCGAGAAAGTCAGCCCGTGCAGCAACTGCAGCGGCACGACCATCCACGCCGACGGTATGTAAGAGAATAGCGCCAGCCGCACCGCCAGGGTCGCCAGAGACACCAACAACAGCCACCGCGCCCCCATCCGTCTGAGTAGCCAACTGGAAAAGAAGAAGATCGGCAACTCGCTCAGGGTCGCCACCGTAAGCGTCAGCCCCATCAGCGTCTCCGGCGCGCCCAGGTCTTTGAGGTACAGGAACAGATAGCTGTGGACCAGGTTACTCCCCATTCCTGCGGCCAGCACGGTCACCAGGAAGACGACGAGCGGGCGGTTGCCGGCCAGCGTCCGCAGCCCCAGCCAGAACGGCTGTCCCAACGGGCCGCCCGCGACCTCCAGCCGCGCCGCCGCTAGCAGCACAATCGCCATCACGAGCGCATAGCCGGCAAAGCTTACGGTCAGCCCATACCGCTCTACCACTACCCCGGCCACCGCGCCCATCAGCCCCCAGCCCGCCGCACCCCAGAGTCGCTGCCGCCCGTAGTGATCGGTGCGTGCGCCCAACATGCGCATGACGCTGTTGTCTACCAGCGGGATGATGGGCGCGACAAAAAACGCATACGCCGCCACAATGGGAATCAGCCCGATCAATGTTGTGGTGCGCGCCAGGAGCAAGGCGGTCACGATCGCGCCCAGGAGCGCGGCCATGAGTAGCTCACGATGCCGCCCGCGGGCATCGGCCAGCGCGCCCCACAGCGGCGCGGCCAGCCAGGTGACGATAGGCGACAAGCCGCTGAGCAGGCCGATCTGCGCGCCCGTCAGGCCGGCTTCACGATAGTAGAGTACGAGGAAGGGCGCCAGAAACGACATCCCGCCGAAATAGAGGAAGTAATACGCCTTCGGTGCGAGGAGACGGCGGTCGAGCATGAGCTTGGCGTGGACTTCGGCGGACGGCTGCAGCGTTTGGGACATGGCGACGCGCCCTCTCTGCGCGCAACGACGCCGCGTCCATTGGGCGTAAGCGTCACCTTGATAGCACGTTTGGCAAGCCGTCCGGCTGTGCTACAATCCGGGGCAGCCTGCATTTCAGTATACACGACGCCTCCCCAAGACCGGCTAATGACCGGCGTCACTGCGTCGTCTTGCTGTGGTTCAGGCGTAATGCACTACCCATACCTTTCCCAACACTCCCCGGAGGAGGTACTCAAGCATGTCGTTCAAGCTCGCCTGCAGCACCCTGCGTTGGAAGAACCCAGACCTGGAAGTCGCCTTGGATGAACTGGTCAAAGCCGGTTGGGAGGGTTGGGAAGGGCGGCTGTCGCTCGAGTGGATGGGCACGCCCGCGCGCATGCGCCGCATCTGCCGCGACGCGGGGATGCCCCTAGTCGTCTACACCGCCAGCGGTTCGCCGGATCAGCGCGACCCCGTCATGGTGGAAACCAACCGGCGGCGCATGGAGTTCGCCGCCGAGGTCGGCGCGGACTGCTTCATGTTCATGAACGGCCCCAAGCCCACCGATCGCGCGGTCACCCACGACGATCTCAAGGCCGCCGCGGAGGGGGCCGAAGCCTGGGCCGAGTTCGCCGCGCCCCTGGGCCTGGAACTCTCCTACCACATCCACACCAACCTACTGGTGGACTCGGCAGCGGACTGGCAGACCTACATGAGCTATCTGGACAAGGCCAAGCTGTGCATTGACGTCTCGCACGCCGCCTTGTGGGGCTATGACCCGGTGCAGTCGATCCTGGACTTCCGTAGCCAACTCAACTACATCCATCTCCAGGACTACTCAGCGTCCACGCGCCGCGACGACGGCTACTATCTGCCCACCTGGGTGGACGTCGGTCAGGCCGCCAACGTGGACTTTCCTGCCGTGCGCCGCGCGCTGGAAGAGATCGGTTACAGCCGTTGGGTGACGGCCGTCCCCGGCGACACCATCCCCGGCCAGGAAGACCCGCTCAGCGAAGCCCGCCGCTCCAAGCGCATGGTCGCGTATCTGCGCGGGATCGGCTATTAGCCGCGACTTCGCTCCTTGACGCGCCGGCGCCAGGCGCGCGTACCGGCCTGGCGTCGGCTAGATCAGACTGCGTCTGTTCGCTAGAAGCCGCGGCGCTTGTCGATCACGTTCACCGGCCGTTCTCCCTGTAGATACCGCTCCAGGTTCGCCAGGAAGAACTCGTAGATTTTGCGCGGGCGGTGCTGTGATGCGCCGGCCCGGTGCGGCGTCAGGATCAGGTTGGGCGCGTCCCACAGCGGGCTGTCCACCGCGAGGGGTTCCTTCTCCACCACATCCAGCCCCGCGCCGGCGATCTGCCCTTGCGCCAGCGCGGCCACCAGCGCCGGCTCGTCGATGATGCCGCCGCGCGTTACGTTAATCAAATACGCGCTCGGCTTCATCAGCGCCAATTCGGTCGCGCCGATCAGGTGGTACGTCTCTTTGGTCAGGGGGCAAGCCATCATCACCACATCCGACCGTCGCAGCAGGTCGTGCAGGTTCTCCGTAGTGGCGGGGCGCAGCTCGTGCACATAGTCGGGCTTCTCGGTCCGCACCGCGTCCACCGCGATCACCGTCATGTCATAGCCTTGCGTCCGCTTGGCGATCTGGATGCCAAAGCCGCCCATCCCTATCACGCCCAACGTCATCCCGGCAATCTCCACGACGGCGTCGCTCTCCCACAGCCGCTTGTCCTTGTTGTGCACGGCCAGCGGCATTTGGCGCGTCAAGGCCAACAGCAGCACCCAGGCGTGCTCACCGCCCTGGCTGGCATACAGCCCCGCCACGTTGCTGATCTGCACGTCGTCGCGCTCGACAATCGCCGGAAACAAGAACTTGTCCATGCCCGTGCTGAAAGACTGGATCCAGCGCAGCTTGGGGGCGGCCGCGCAGACGGCCGGGGCAAACTGGCCCAGGATAACCTCCGCGTTGGGCGCGGCGGCCAGCGCCGACGCCTCATCCGTAGCGACATGCACCGTGTGCCCGCCCAGACGCGCGGCAAGGTCGCGGAAGCCGTCGAACTGCTCCGGTGTGAAGGGATAGTCGATCAGAATGTGCATGGGGAGTTCTCCGCTCAAATGATGGTAGGGAAGCGCATCCAGGGCGCGCCGAACCGCAAAATCGGGCGACTGGATGACCGTCTTGGGACTGGTATATAATGGCGGCGAAGCGGCTGAATGTCAAACATCCTTCGTTGACCCGCCTGAACTCGCCCGGAAGGTCCACCATGCTCGCACTGCTCCAAAAGCTCCACCTGCGCGAAGTAAATCCCGGCGCATGTACCGGCCCCGACGGCTGGATCACGGATCGTCAGGGCGAGCGCCTCGTCTCCTCCAACCCGGCCACGGGCGCGCCCATCGCGGCCGTCGTCCAGGCCACCGCGCCCACCTACGATCAGCTGGTCCGCCGCGCCCAAGCCGCGTTCGCGACGTGGCGCAATGTGCCCGCGCCCAAGCGGGGCCTGGTCGTGCGTGACCTGGGCAGCGCACTGCGCGAGTACGTCGAGCCGCTGGGCGAGTTGGTGGCGCTGGAGATGGGCAAGATTCGCGCCGAAGGCATGGGCGAGGTGCAGGAGATGGTGGACATCTGCGACTTTGCCCTGGGCCTTTCCCGCCAACTCTACGGGCTGACCATGCCTTCCGAGCGTCCGGCCCACCGCATGGTTGAGCACTGGCAGCCCCTCGGCCCCATCGGCATCATCACCGCCTTCAACTTCCCCGTGGCCGTCTGGTCCTGGAACGCGGCCATCGCCGCGGTCTGCGGCGACACCATGCTCTGGAAGCCGTCGCCGCTCACGCCGCTGACCGCAGTGGCCGTGCAGCACATCTGCAACCGGGTGGCAGCCGATCATGGCCTGTCCGGCGTCTTTCAACTGGTCATCGGTCCCAACGACGCGATCGGCGAAACCATGATCCACGACGCGCGGCTGCCGCTGATCTCGTTCACCGGCTCGGTCCGCACGGGACGACGCGTCGCCCAGGCCGTGGCCGCGCGGCTGGGCAGAACGATTCTCGAGCTGGGCGGCAATAACGCGATCATCGTGGCCGCCGACGCCAATCTCGACCTAGCCGTGCGCGCCATCTTGTTTGGAGCCGTCGGCACTGCGGGCCAACGCTGCACCAGCACGCGGCGCATCATCGCCGCAGGCGCCATCGTGGACGAGCTTACGCAGCGGCTGGCCCGCGCCTACGCCGGTATCGCCATCGGTGACCCCCTGCGCGCGGGCATCCTCATGGGTCCGCTGGTCAGCGAAGCCGCCGTCGCCACCATGATGACCGCGTTGGCGACGGCCCGCGCCGAGGGCGGCGAAGTCGTCTACGGCGGCCGCCCGCGCCCCGACCTCGGCCCCTGTTTCGTGGAACCCGCCATCGTGCGCATGCCCGGCCAGACCCCGCTGGTCTGCGACGAAACCTTTGCGCCCATCCTCTACATCCTGGCCTATGACACGTGGGACGAAGCGATCGCGCTGCATAATGGCGTACCGCAGGGGCTATCCAGCGCCGTCTTCACCGCCAGCCTGCGCACCGCGGAGCAGTTTCTTTCGGCGGCAGGCTCCGATTGCGGCATCGCCAACGTCAACATCGGCACCAGCGGCGCGGAGATCGGCGGCGCGTTTGGCGGCGAGAAGGAGACGGGCGGCGGACGCGAATCCGGCTCAGATGCCTGGAAAGCCTACATGCGCCGCCAGACGACGACCATCAACTACTCCGGCGACCTGCCGTTGGCGCAGGGAATCCAGTTCGGGTAGACGCGTCACACAGCGCCGGACGCGGCATGGTGTATACTGCTTTTCCGGCGAAAGGGGAGCCTGAGCGCCATTGCAGCTGGTGATTCATTCACAGTTGACGTCCATACAACCGCACACACTGGAAGGAGCTAACAACATGGCTGTACGAACATCTGAAGCGACCTGGCTGGGTACGCTCAAAGAAGGCAGTGGCACGATGAAGGTGGGCCCCGGCCACTATGAAGGGCCGTTCACCTACATGTCCCGCTTCGAGACCGGCGCGGGAACCAACCCCGAAGAACTGATCGGTGCGGCGCACGCCGGCTGCTTCTCCATGTTCCTCTCGGCGTTGCTGACCAACAACGGCTTCAAGCCGGTGCGCGTCCACACCACCGCCACCGTCCATCTCGGCGCCGGCCCAACCATCAACAAGATCGAGCTGAACTCCGAGGCCGAGGTTCCCGGCATCGACGCCGCCAAGTTCGCCGAGTTTGCGGCTCAGGCCAAGGCCGGCTGCCCGGTCTCCAAGGCGCTGGCCGCCGTCGACGAAATTGTGCTGAACGCTAAGCTCGTCGGCTGATCCACGCCCACGGGCACAAACCGAACGGGGGGCGGCCATGCCGTCCCCCGTGTTGTTTCGTTTCGTCCCCGCCCAGTCGCGTTATGCGGCGAGATAGCGGTTCGCCCCCACGGCAAACGCGGCCAGCCAGTCCACCAGTCCCGCGATGTCGCCCATGTGCGCCGTCTCAAAGGGCGTATGGGTGTAGCGGGTGGGAAAGGCGACCAGACCTGCCGGAATGTCCGCCTTCATAAACGCCGCGCCGTCGCTGCCGAACGAACCAAAGACGGCGTGCTGGATGCCGATACCGGCGTCCGCCGCGGCCTGCTCCAGCCCGCGCGTCACCCGGTAGTCATAGTGTACGATGGCATCTTTGTGCACCAGAATCGGCCCCTTGCCCAGCCGCTGCGGCATGATGTCCTCTTGCACGCCGGGGATGTCGCCCGCCAGCCCGATCTCCAGCACAATGGCTGCGTCGAAGTCGTGGCGCGCCGCCAGACCCGTCGCGCCCACCAGCCCGATTTCCTCCTGTACCGTCGCCGCCAGCGTGAGTTGGCAGCCCAACGCGCGCCCCGCCACGCGCTGCGCCACCGCAGTCAGCACGGCCAACAAGGCGCGATCGTCAATCGCCTTGCCCACCACATGGGGGCCAAAGCGTTCCGTGGTCGCATCCCAGATCACGCGCGTCCCTGCGGTGACGCCCGCTTCCGCCAGTTCCGCGGCGGTCAGCCCCGTATCCACCCAGAAGTCTCGCCAGGTAAGCTCTGTGGGTTCGGGCAGCGCCAGCGTCGCTAGATGTCCGGTCGTGGCCGCAATCACGCCGGGGATCACGCCGCGCCGCCCCATCACCTTCACCCGCTGACCGATGGTAAACGAATTACGCAGCCCATAGGTGCGCGCCCAGGCCTGCCCGTTCGCCAGCCAGAGAAAGCCGTCCGGGTGGATGGCGCGCACCAGATAGCACAGTTCGTCGGCGTGGGCCACCATCAGCACGTGGGGACCTTCGCCCCCCGCCTGCGCCAGCACATTGCCCATCTTGCTCCGCGCCACGGGCAGCCCGGCGTCGCCCCACAGCTTCGCCATGAAATCCAGCACAGCCTGCTCTTGGCCCACCGGACCGGCCATCTCGGTCAGTTGCTTGATCAGGTCGAACATCGTCCCTATCTCGACTGTTCTAGCACGTAGATGTGCAGTTGTTCGGGCAACGCGGCCCGGGTGAGTTCCAGTTCACTGCCGTCCACAAAGGTGACGGTCTGCGCCGGGTAGCGTCGCGTGAACTCCGTCACCGGGCCAATCTTGAGCCGCCCCTTGGGGCTGAAGTAGTGCATGGGGACCACGACGCGCGGCCCAAGCGCGGTGATGGCCGCATCCAGGTCATCCAGCGCGATGGTGGCATGGCCGCCCGTCAGCGCCAACATAATATCTACCTGCCCGGCGAGGGCTTCCAACTGCGCGGGCGCAATCGGGTTGCCGATGTCGCCAATATGTAGGACGCGCAGCCCATCCAGGGTGAACAGGTACATCGCATTGGCGTCCGGGTCGCGGCCAAAATCCCACGTCAGGCTTTCCATCGTCGGAAACGCCTGAATCGGCACCCCCCGCACGGCGATCCCGGCCGCCGGCACTTCCACCGCGTTGACGATGATCGGCTGCCCGCCAATGTGGCTGGGGTCCGAATGAAACCGGTCCGTGGCCGACGACATGATCACCACGTCCGCCGGCTCCTCAACCGGATCGAAATTCGATACCGCCGGTCCCGGCGTATAGGGGTCGGTCACGACGACCGTCCCATCACCCTCCAGGCGAAAACAGGCGTGCGCGTAGAACTTAATCTTCATGGTTCCTCTCAAGGGCAGACGGTCTATCGAAGCGGGGAAGCGCGGCGGAAGCGCCGCGCCCGGCAACTAGTAGCGGGGAGTTGTATCGGCAGCGAAGAAATTCACCCACTGCTGCCACACCGGCGCGGAGCGCCGTGCGTCCGGGGCCGCCGCCGCTGTCTCTGCACTCAGCACAGCATTGGCGTTCACCGCCGGCGCGGTCTTGACGATGGTCGTCGGGATGTCGCCCGGCTGCACATAGTCCAACCACGGACGCGCGACCTTGTCAACGTACGCATCGTCGCGGACCTGGTCATGCACATGTATCAGCTCGGCATGCTGTCGCTTGACCTCGTCTGCCCTCGCCCGCCCCGAGGCAAGCTCTGCATTCACGGCGTCCAGTTCGGCAAGGCGACCGTTGTAGGCGTACACAAACAAGCCGCAAAGGCCAATCAAACCGATCAGGATCAAACGCGGGCGGCGCGCGGAATAGCCGGAGCTGCCGTATCGCTGTGACGTAGGCTGCATGCTCATGCCGAGAGTATAGCACACGTTGTTGCGCCCTGCCAAAGTGACAAAAAAGAGCGGAGACACCTTGTTGCAATGTCTCCGCTCTCAGTGCCGCAGGAGGGACTTGAACCCCCATGGGCTAATGCCCACTACGCCCTGAACGTAGCGCGTCTGCCTGTTCCGCCACTGCGGCGCAGTCCTTATCAAACTGTAGCGGGAAGAAT
>CAYJQA010000136.1:2515-10895 GCA_964372065.1 uncultured Litorilinea sp. | reverse complement strand
GCGTGGGACACTCAGCATGACAGATTGTAGACACTACCTAGCGGTCTGCTTGCGCCATCGCCCAACGATGGCACATCATTTGGCATTCGCCGATTTCGCAACCACAGGAGGAGGTTCACCCATGCGCCGCACGCGTCCCCCTACATTGTTCGTCGTATTCCTGGCGCTCGTTCTCGCGCTGACGCCCGTCGCGCCGGTCTTTGCGGGCGCACGCTTGCAGGAAGAGGTCGCCAACCGCATCGCCGACATCCGCGCTGGCGAGCCCGACGTGGAAGACCTGTTCGATGTGGATAACGGGACCTGGGACATCGGTTATACCGGCGACACATCGACCTATTTCAAGGCCGGGCGGCTGCACGTCTCGGTAAATGACGTGAACACCATCGCGTGGTCCCAGGGATCCACCACGGTGGGCGACTTTTATGCCGAAGTGGACACGCTCCACTGGGAAGGCCCGCTCAACAATCAGTTGGGCATCATCTTCCGCTATGTGGATGCGGACAACTTCTACTTCTTCGCCATCGGCAATGACGGCTACTATTCGTTGCAGAAGCTCGAAAACAACGAGTGGTCCATGCTCGTGGACTGGACCGAATCGGCCACCATCACCGTGGGCGAGGGCGAGACCAATACGCTGGGTCTGTTGGTCGAAGGCAACGCGATGGCGCTGCTGATCAATGATTACATTGTGGAAGAGGTGACGGACGACACCTTTGTGGGGGGCACATTGGCGTTGACCGCGGGCGCGTTTGACGAGCCGCCTGTGGACATCGCCTTCGACGATTTCGCCGTGTGGCTGCTGGGTGAGCCGCCCACGCCCGAGCCTTCGGTGCAACTGCCGGTGCGTGTGCCCGAACGTCCGCTCACGCCCACGCCGGAAGCGGTGACGGCGACGCCCGTCGTCGAAGAAGCGACGGCCACGCCAGTGGTCGAAGCGGAAGTCACCACGACGCCGGTAGCCGAAGAAGCCACGCCGACGCCGGTGGCCGAAGCGGAAGTCACCGCGACGCCGGTGGCCGAAGAAGTCACGCCGACGCCCATAGTCGAAGCGGAAGTCACCGCGACGCCCGTAGCCGAGGAGGTCGGCATCCTCGACCACATCGAGGCGATCCGGGCAACCGACCCGGTCTATACTCAGGACTTCGCCGAGCTGCCCGCCGACTGGACCCCGCGTATCAGCGAGGACATGCGCTATGAGGTGGTGGACGGCGCGCTGGAGTTCGGCGTCGATGTGCCGGGCGCGCTCGGTTGGACGGAACTCCCCCCCACCAGCAACGACCTGTACGTGGAAGTCGACGGTCTGTTCCTCACGGATGTCTACGCCGAATATGGGATGCTATTCCGGTTTGTGGATGACCAGAACTTCTATTTCCTGGCGGTGGATAGCTCGGCCCAGTACAGCATCTGGCGGCTGCGCCAGAATCAGTGGGAGGCGGTCATCGACTGGACCTACACCGACTATCTGGAGGTAGGGCCGGAGGGTCTCAATCGCCTGGGATTGTTGGTGGAGGGCGAACACTTTACCGTCCTGGCGAACGGGGTAGTCGTGGGCGAAGTCGACGACGACGCTTTCCCCACCGGCGCGTTGGCGCTAGCCGTGGGGACCTTCCAAGACGGCGGCGCGACCGTCCAACTGGACAATCTGGCGCTGTGGGCGCTGGACGACAGCGCAACGCGCACGGTGGCCCCCGTGGAGGAGACGCCGCCCGTCCTGGAGACGCCCGCGGTGGATGACGAGGGCGGCGACGCCGCGGCGGCCATCGCCGCGATCACGGCGCAAGAGCCGGCGATCAGCGATGATTTCCGCCGGGATCAAGATTATTGGACGGACACCCCGACCGTCGGCGCGACCTACGACTACAGCCGGCGCGCCTTCCATGTGGTCGTCAGCGACCCCAACTGGCTCGCACTGACTACCCTCCTGGACGATGCGGGCGCACCCGTGGTGGCCGACAATTTCTATGCCGAAGTGGACGTGAGCTTTGCCGCCCGCGTGCCGTCGGCCGCTGCCGGGATGTTGGTGCGCTACCAAGACCCCGACAACTTCTACTATGCCGCCATCAGCGAGAACGGCTATTTCGTCTTGCAGCAGAAGGAGGCGGGTGTCTGGTCGGACGTCATCGCCTGGACGGCGGATGCGGCGGTGGATACGGCCGACGGCGCGGTCAACCGTTTCGGCGTGCTGGCGAACGGCGACACCATCGCCCTTACGGTGAACGATACGGTGGTGGGGGAGACGACCGACAGCGCCTTTACCGGCGGCAGCATAGGGCTGATGGCGCAGACCTTCGGCGAGGCGGGCCTGGATGTGGCCTTTGACAATTTCGACCTTTGGCTGGTGACTGAGTAACAACGAAGCGATAGAAGCGCCAGCAGATGGTGGCCGCGGTCTTCAGCGACCACCATCTGCTGGCATGGTGACTTGTGTGCAAGTCGGGATTTCATGCGCTCGGTTCATCCGGGGCGGCGGTCCACCACCGCCAAGAGCCGATCAGCACAAGCGCCGCAGCCACGCTCCATGCCAGTGTGCGCAGCCAAGCCATCTGCACGGAATAGACGCCGGTGAACATGGGTGAGAAGAACTCGCCGGATGCAGCATTATTCATGGCATGGATGATCATGACGAGCAGTACACTCTTGCCGGTGCGGTGATAGAGCCAGTTATAGATGATGACGCCGCCGATCATGTTGAAGACATCGGCCCATTCGATATTGCCGGTGACAAACAGGGGCAGATGCCAAACTACGATCATCGCCCACAGAGGAACCAGCGCCCAGAGTCGTGACCGGTGTTGCTCCAGCCGGTTCGTCGCGTAACCTCGCCAACCAGGTTCCTCCCACGCTCCGCCGAGGCCCGGAATGAAGAGCACGATGAGGAACGTCGTGAATATGCTTGGCCAACGGCCAAGTTGTTCGAGGCTCGGAGCCGGAGCGCCGAACTGCACGTTGAGGTAAGTCGCGATGGCGGCCAGGAGGACCGGCAGTCCCAGGGCTACGGCGTACCACTGAAGCCCTACCCGCCAGCGCACCATCTGGCTAAGCCAGGCCCTTACTGCGGCTCCCCCACGCGTCATACTCAGCACAACCAGCGCAGCCAAGAACGGCCCGAAAGAGGCGATCGCCGTCGGGCTTGAGCCTTGCGTATACAGAAGCAGGGGCCACCAAGAAAACACATACGCCAAGACCACAAACGTCGCCAGGGGATAGCGTTTCACCACACCGGTAAGATTCGACCACACTGGATTCACCTCCTTGATAGATATAGCCGGCAGTCACGTCTCGACTGCGCGGTCGCAACACATACGGCAACCCGTTCCGCGGCAAGCCAATCGGCGCAACCCCACCGTAGTGAGTGTGGCCGTCCACGTCCTTCGGCGCGCGCACGCAACGCCGGAAGCTAATTCAAGGAAGCTATTTCGGCCAATGTGGCCGGAAATCAGAGGGTCGAGTTAGGCGCGGAATCCGACGAGTGCTCTACGGGCCGAACGACCGGTCAAGACAAGCTCCACAGTATAGCCTTGGCTGACAGATGCCGCAAGGTACGGTAGTTGTTCCGGCAGTTTGGGCGCGTCGCCAATTCGACAAGGCGGGACAGATATGCTATCCTAGCGTGCTGTGACATCTGCAGCCGGGCCATGTGGTCAGGTTGTCTTATCTACACGCTAGAGCAGCAGCCCGGTCCGCCCGGGATCGATTCACGGGGAGCAAGTAAGCATGGCTAATACCAAGTCGGCAGAGAAGCGCAATCGCCAGCGCCTGGTGCGCGAGGCCGCCAATCGTGTGGTGCGCGGCGGCGCACGCACGGCCATCAAGAAGGCGCGTGTTGCCATCGCCGCCGGTGATCCCGACGCGGGGGAACTGGTGCGCTTGGCCGAGCGTGCTTTGGACAAGGCCGCGACCAAGGGCGTGATTCACGCCAACAATGCGAGCCGCCGCAAGAGCCGGCTGTACAAGGAACTGCACCGGGTCGCCGCCTAAGCGCCCCGCAGTTGGAACGCTAAACCAAAAGCCACCGCATGGCAGCCGTGCGGTGGCTTTTTCGCGTTCTCGCGGCGCGACGATGCGAGGAGATGCTGCGCTGCGCTTAGTCTGACAACTGGGTCGGGCGCGCGGTGCGTCCCATCCGTGCGGCGTAGGCGCACACGGGTTGGATGGGGCAGATCTCGCATTTGGGCGCACGGGCATCGCAAATCTCGCGGCCCAGCCGGATCAGGTTGAGGTGGAGCGGATAGTAGGTCTCGCCGGGCAGCAGGCTTTCCCAGATGCCTTTGATCTTGGCAGGGCTGTCCTTTGGTCCGGCGATGCCGGTGCGCTGGCTGATGCGCTGGATATGGGTATCCACCGGGAAGGCGGCGCGGTTGAAGCAGAACAGCAGCACAATGCTGGCTGTCTTGTGGCCGACGCCGGGCAGCGCGGTCAGGTAGCGCATGGCGGCGTCAAGCTCCAGCGTAGCCAGGTGGTCCAGCGTGTAGTCGCCTTCCAGTTCGCGGATGCGCGTCAACGTGGCGACGATGGCCGGGGCCTTCTGGTTGTACATCCCCGCGGTGCGGATGGCCGCCTTGACCGCATCCAGCGGCGCGACGCGCACGCTCTCCCAGTCGTCGCCAAAGGTCGCCTTGAGTTGGCGGAAGGCGCGGCCGGAGTTGACATCGTTGGTGTTGGCCGAGAGAATCGTCCAAATCAACTCGTCGACGGGGTCGTCGCCGCCCTGCCATTGCGGTTCGCCAAACGCCTGGCGCAGTCCGGCGTAGATGGCCCGTGCCTGCTCGGCGGGCGTCATGGCCGGCGCTCCGGGTCGCGGCTGTCCACCAGCACGCGCGGGACACGCGCCAAGATGCGGCTCACCACATCGTAATTGATCGTCCCGATGCGGCGACCGGCTTCGGCGGCAGAGATCTCGCGCGCTCCCTGGCGGCCAATCAGCACGGCCTCGTCGCCCGGCGCTACCGGCCCCTGCGCTGCTTGGGCCGTCACGTCGATCACGCACTGGTCCATACAGACGCGGCCCAGGATCGGGGCAAAGTCGCCGTGGACTAGCACGCTGCCCCAGGTCAGCGGGCGGCGCGGGAAGCCGTCGGCATAGCCCACCGGGAGGATCGCGACGGTCATGGGCCGGTCCGCCACAAACTCGCGGCCATAGCTCACGGCGTCGCCCGGCTGCAAGCGGCGCACCTGCGCGAGGTGCGCCTTCCAACTCAGCGCGGGCACAAAGCCGGCGGGCAAGGGCGTGTCGTCTACGTCGGGGTCCAGGCCATAGAGCGCAATGCCACAGCGCACCATATCCAGGTGGGTTTCGGGCAGGGTCAGCATGGCCGCGGAGTTGGCGGCGTGGGCCACGGGCGGACGCAGACCGACCTGCACCAAGCCCACTAACAACTCCGCAAAGCGGGCGAACTGGACGCGGGTGAAGTCGCGGTCGGTGTCCGAGGTGGCAAAGTGGGTAAAGATGCCTTCGACCGCGACATGGGGCAGCGGGGCGAGCGCGGCGAGGAACGCGGGCGCGTCCGCGGGCGCGATGCCCAGCCGATTCATGCCCGTGTTGACTTTGACATGGACAAGGCCGCGCATCCCCAGCGCGGCCGCGGCGGCGTCGACGGCCTGGGCGGTCACGGCGTCCACCACGGTCAGCGTGATGTCATGCCGGACGGCGTCGGCGGCCAGGTGGCCGGGCGTATAGCCCAGCACCAGGATCGGCGCGGCCACTCCGCCGGCGCGCAGTTCGAGGGCTTCGCCCAGCGTCGCCACGGCGCAGCGGTCGGCTCCCGCGGCCAGGAGGCTACGCGTGGTGGGGACTGCGCCGTGACCATAGGCATTGGCCTTGACCACCGCCATCAACCGGCAGCCGGGGGCCAGCCGTCGCTTAACCGCGGCCACGTTGTTAGTCAGCGCCGCCGCGTCGATCTCCAACCAGGTGGGACGCTCTGCCAGAACGGGACTCATGCGGCGCTCCCGTCGTCGTCGAAGTGCCAGCGGCCTTCGCCGTCGTCTCCCCAGGCCATGATCTTGCGCGGCGTGATCGCGAGGATCAAGCCATAGTCGCTGTCGGCGGCGATGTCCCAGTCGTACTTCTGCTGGTAGAGCGGCCGTATCGCGTCGGCGGCATGGGGCGCAGGGCGAGCCGCGCCTTCGATGATCAGCACGTTCATGGGGTCGGGCAAGGCCAGACTGACGGCGGGCTGCCGGGCGATGTTGGCGGCGCGCACGGAATTCGGCTGCGTCACCACATAGGCGCGGCCCGCGTGCCAGACGTGCCAAATAGGTGCGAGATGGGCGCGCCCGTCCGGGCGCGTCGAGCTAAACCAACAACAATTGGCTTGGGCGAACTTCTCCAGCAGGCGAGTCAAGAGCGCATCATCATTCATCATGGCCTCGTACATGGTCTGGGCGATGTGGTCGTGGCCGGCGACGCCGCCGGGCGACCCTTCCCGCCATGATACACCATTTGGGCCGGTGGGGTGCAGCCGGAATGCGGGCGTCGTGGTATACTTCGCCTATGTTTTTTCGGGTGGGTGGAATGGAGGCGAACATGCCCCATCAATATGGCGAGAGCAGCAAGTTCATTTTCGTTACCGGCGGCGTCCTTTCCGGTCTCCGTAAGGGCGTCACCCTGGCGTCGCTTTGCCGCCTCCTCAAGGGCCGGGGCATCAGCGTCGCCACCATGAAGCTGGACCCCTATCTCAACGTGGACCCCGGCACCATGTCGCCCTACCAGCATGGCGAGGTCTTTGTCACCGAAGACGGGGCCGAAACCGACCTGGACCTGGGTCATTACGAGCGTTTCGTGGACGAGAACCTGAGCCGCCTGAGCAACGTTACCAGCGGTCAAATCTATAACTATGTGCTGAACCAGGAGCGGCGCGGCGATTACCTGGGCGGCACGATCCAGGTGATCCCGCACGTGACCAACGAGATCAAGCGGCGCATTGGTCTGGTAGCGCGGACGACCAACGCCGATGTGGTGCTGGTCGAGATCGGCGGCACGGTGGGCGATATCGAGGGGCTGCCCTTCCTGGAGGCCATTCGCCAGATGCGGAAAGACGTGGGGCGGCGCAATACCGTCTACGTGCATGTGACCTGGCTACCCTATCTGGCGGCGAGCAAGGAGCTGAAGACCAAGCCGACGCAGCACAGCGTGCGCGAACTGCGGAGCATCGGCATCCAGCCGGACGTCATCGCGCTGCGCAGCGACTACGATGTCGACCAAGATGTCTGCGCCAAGATCGCCCTCTTCTGCGACGTGGAGCAGGAGGCCGTGGTCCCGCTGATCACCAGCGACACCATCTATGACGTGCCGTTGGTGCTGGAGCGCGCCGGGCTGGGCGACTGGCTTGTGCGTCAACTCAACCTCACCGTCACGCGTGACCCGGAAGATGGGCTGGCCGACTGGCGGCGCATCGTCAACCAGATCCGCCAGGAGAAGCCTGTGCTGCGGATCGGGATCGTGGGCAAATATGTGGAGTTGGAAGACGCCTACTTCAGCGTGAAGGAAGCGTTGCTGCATGCCGGGCTGGCGGCGGACCGCGACGTACAGATCGAGTGGATCAGCTCCGAAGACTTGGAGCGCGGGCGCAACCTGAACCGGCTGGAGTTGGTGGACGGCATCGTTGTGCCGGGCGGCTTTGGCTATCGCGGCATCGAAGGCAAGATCGTCGCGGCCCACTATGCGCGCAAGCATCTGGTCCCCTATCTGGGTCTCTGTTTGGGCTTGCAGGTCATGTGCATCGAGCTGGCGCGGGAGATCTTTCAGAGCGACGAGCCGAACAGCACCGAGTTTGACATGAACACCAAGTACCCGATTGTGGACCTCATGCCGGACCAGCGCGACATTGCCGACATGGGCGGCACTATGCGGCTGGGCATCTACCCCTGCAACCTCAAGCCGGGCACGAAGGCTGCCGCGGCCTATGCCGCGTTGGGCTATGGCAGCGTCATTCAGGAGCGCCACCGTCACCGCTTCGAGTTCAACAACGCCTACCGGGCGGACCTGGAGGCGGCGGGTGTGGTCTTTAGCGGGCTTTCGCCGGACGGCCGCCTGATTGAGATCGGGGAGTTGGCGAACCATCCCTTCATGGCGGGCAGCCAGTTCCACCCCGAGTTCAAGAGCCGCCCGACGCATCCGCACCCGCTCTTTCTGGCCTTGATCAAGGCCGCCAAGGTCTTTGCCGAGCAGCGCACGGCCGCCTCCGGCGACGTCGAGGCGGCGGTGAGCGACCTGCATACCGCTGCGAACTAAAGCACAGTTACTTTGTGCCGTAAAGTGTTGTCAGCCGTTGTACACTTGTGCCATAATGGTCGATACTAGAGTTAATCAGCGCGTCGGGCCCCAAGAGGGGGGGGGGCTTGGGGGGGCGCGCGGTTTTTTTGGGGGGGGCACCCCCCC
>CAYJQA010000136.1:0-2505 GCA_964372065.1 uncultured Litorilinea sp. | reverse complement strand
AAGGAATTGTCCGGGCGTACCCCGGCCGCATAGGGCGCTGCGGCTCGGTCGCGGACGTCGCGGGTATTGAGGAAGGAACCTATTTATGTCGGGACATTCAAAATGGTCTACGATCAAGCGCAAGAAGGGCGCCAACGACGCGGCCCGCGGCAAGGTCTTTACGCGCCTGGCGCGTGAGATTCAGATCGCCGCGCGCAGCGGCGCGGACCCCAACAGCAATGTCACGCTGCGTCTGGCCATCGAACGGGCCAGAGCGGAAAACATGCCCAAAGACAACATCGACCGCGCGGTCCGCCGCGGGGCCGGTCTGGACAAAGACGCGGTCGAGATCGAGTCCATCGCCTATGAGGGCTATGGGCCGCACGGCATCGCGCTGATCGTCCAGTGTCTTACGGACAACCGCAACCGGACGATCTCGGAAGTGCGCCGTTCCTTCACCCGCGCCAACGGCAGCCTGGGCGAGCCTGGCTCGGTGGCGTGGCAGTTCACGGAGACGGGCTATCTGCTCTTCAACCTCTTTGACGAAGACGGGGAGCCGACGAAGATCGACGCCGAGGAGTTGTTTATGGCGGCGTTGGAGGCCGGGGCCGTTGATGTCGTGACGAGCGATGACGCGGTGGAGGTCTACACCGAGCGCAACGATTTCGGCCAGGTCGTGCAGGCCCTTGCCGACGCCGGGTATGAGCCGGATGAGTCGCGCCTGATCCTCAAGCCGAATTCGACCTTGGCGTTGGAGGGCGAGGCCGCCATGAGCGTGCTCAATCTCATCGACTCCCTGGAGGAACTGGACGACATCAGCAGTGTCTATCACAACCTGGAATTGACCGACGAGGTGGTGGCACAGTTCGCCTAGGCGGACTGTGTCGCGCCGTCGTCGGTGATACCGGCCACCGTGAGAACATTACGCGGCACACATCCCGCAGCGGTAGACGCATCGTCGCCGCCGGGCGTGGCGTATGACTATGTAGCGTTGGGGATTGACCCCGGCACCGCGACCACCGGGTATGGCGTGGTGGCGTTGACGGCGGACGGCGGGCTGACGCTGTTGGCCTACGGGGTCATCCGCACGGCGGCGCATACGCCCATGCATTTGCGTCTGCGTGAGCTGTTCGACAACCTGCGCGACCTGATCGATGAGTTCCGGCCCCAGGGGTTGGCGGTCGAGAAGCTCTTTTTCGGGCGCAATGTGACCAACGCCATCGCCGTGGGGCAGGCGCGCGGCGCGGTGCTGTTGGCCGCGGCGCTGCATGAGTTGGAGGTTGCCGAGTATACGCCGGCGGAAGTCAAGCAGGCCATCGCCGGCTACGGCAACGCCGACAAGGCGCAAGTCCAGACCATGGTGCAGCGCATCTTGGACTTGCCGGAACTGCCCCGCCCCGACGATGCGGCCGACGGCGTCGCCATCGCGGTGTGCCATTTGCAGGGACTGACCTTTCGCCGTCGCACAGCTAACGCATAATGTTTGCTCTGATATTATCCTGCTTACCCCCAGGTGCGGGAAGGAGCGAGTCTTTTTCATGATGGACAGCCAATCGGCCTCCGAAGCCTTGAACACGCAGCGTCTCCATGTCCATATTCTTGTCGTTGAAGACGAGATTGCCATTCAGAAGATGCTTCAGCTTTCGTTGGAGCGCGTCGGCCATACGGTGACGGTCGTCGGCACCGGCCAAGAGGCGCTCACCACCTTGCGCCGCGATCCGATTGAAATGGTCTTGTTGGATATCCTGCTGCCGGACATGAGTGGCTTCGATGTGTGCCGCGAAGTCCGCAAAATCTCCGACGTGCCGCTGGTCATGTTGACGGCGCTCAATCAGCCCGACGACATTGTGCGGGGGTTTGACTTGGGCGCGGACGATTATGTGACCAAGCCGTTTAGCCTGCGTGAGGTGCAGGGCCGCATCGACGCCATCCTGCGCCGCGTGCGCTGGATCGAAGCGCGGCCGCTGACCGAGCAGATGACGCTCAATGCCGTGCAGCTTAACGAGCGCGACCAGGGCGTCATCGTGCGCGGGACGCGCGTGCATCTCACGCCCATCGAATACCGTCTGCTGCGCTACTTGATGCACCGGCCCGACCGCCCCGTGAGCAAAGAGGAGTTGTTCCGCGAGGTGTGGGGCTACGATCTGGCCGGGGGGACGAACCTGGTCGAGGTCGCGGTTCGGCGGCTGCGCGGTAAGATCGAGGAAGACCCATCCAGCCCGGAACTGGTGGTCACGGTGCACACCGTGGGCTACAAGTTCATCGGTGCGCCGCAGTCCGCGGCGGCCTGACGCGCCTATGATCCGCACACTGCGCGGCTCCGTGATCGGGCGGGGCAAGGACCATGTAGTCGTCGACGTGGGTGGGGTCGGCCTCAAGGTGTTTGTGGTCGAATCGGCGGCCGCGGTCGCGGTCCTCCGCGACCCCGTCTTTCTGCATACCTATTTGCAGGTGCGTGAGGATGCGCTCAACCTCTACGGCTTCGCCGGCGATTACCGCAAGCTGTCGGAACTGCGCGGCAAACCG
>CAYJQA010000135.1:1678-10897 GCA_964372065.1 uncultured Litorilinea sp. | reverse complement strand
AACCCCCACCTACGGTATGGTATCAGGATGGGCGATTCATGGACCCGCCGCACTAGTCCCAGGGCAGCGGGACGCCCAGACGCTCGCTGGCGGCGCGGGCCGCAGTCTGTTCCATTTCGCCGTAACGAACGCCATTGACGCGGTGGAGCGCAAAGCGTTCCTCTTCGATTGCGCCGGGGAGCAGGCTGCGGTCGGTGCCGGGCATGGGCGTGTAGGTCTCGCGGATGTCGCGGGCCATGCGGTCGGTCTCGGCGCGGAAGACGTCTTCCGGCACGACGCTGCCGATGTTGATGGCGAGGATCATCCCGGCCTGGCGTGCGTTGGAGTATTTGCTGCGGGCCTCTTCGGAGAGGGTGAAGCCGGTCAGCGCGCCGCCCATCAGCCCGGCAATCGCGCCGTAGCCGATGCTCTTGAAAAACGCGGCGGGGATCATGGAGAAGAGCGCTTCATACTCCGGCCCGCGCTGATAGTCGGCTAGGATGCAGGTGGCCGCGTCCAGCACAACGGGCGGCTCCTCACCGGCCGGGATGGCGAAGCAGATGGGCGGGTTGCCGAAGTAGCCCAGATGCTTGTCCGGGTTGGGACCGCCGCCGTCATGGCCCCAGCGGCCCTGCTCGCGGTGGCCCTGCACGGAGAAGCCGATGCAGCCCTGCTCCATGCACATCCGGGCATAGTGGCCCGCGGACCCATAGTGGCCGATGTAGCGGACGAGGCCCATGCCGATGCCCACCTGCTTGGCCTTGGCGATGGCCCCTTCGGTGGCCTTGACCATGGGTAGATAGCCCAGGCTGCCGTCGCCGTCGATGACGACCGCGGTGGGGGTTTCGTGGACCTGGCGGATGTCGGCGTGGACGTTGAGACGGCCCTGCTCATAGGCGAGGCAGTAATGGTTGACGGTACGGGAGCCGTGGCTGCGGACGCCGCGCAGGTCCGAGTTGACGAGCAGGCGGCTGATGGTCGCGGCGTGGTGGTGGTCCAGCCCGACCTTCTCAAAACAGGCGACGGCAAAGGCCAGGAGACGCTCTTCCTGGACGAGGACAAATGACTCCGGCGGACGGTTCACAATCGGCTCCTTGTGGGGCGCTGCATGGCGAAAATTGGTTTGGCTGAAGTGCGTTCGCTGGATCATACTTAAGCCGCGGCGGATGGGCAATCTTTGCCCCGCCGCGGAATGATCAATCGATCTGGTTGCTTCTTTTCTCCGGTCATGCCGGACATCATGACAAAGGGTCACGCCGATGGCTGCCGCCGGTGAGCTTCCACCGTCGCCTTTGCCGTACAATCTGACGGCGGCGAGTCAACTGCTGCTCGATCTCTTCGACGGCCGGCCCAACGCGCTCTCCCAGCCCTTCGCGCAGTGGCTGACGACATCAAAGCCATTTGCGGCGTTTGCACAAAGGTATCAGGCCAAGATTCGCAAAAAAGTCAGGTTGAGCCGGGATGTCGAAGAGACCTACAACCTGTACTGTGAGTTGCGCACGGCCTACCTCTTGCTCCAGGAGCCGAAGTTGGCGGTCGTCTATGAACCCAACGGGAAGGAGCCGGGACGCAGCGCCGATTTCGCCGTGACCTTCCGAACGCGTACGACCTTCCATGTGGAAGTGACTCGCCTGCGCACCTCACAACCGGAGCAGCAGCTTTATCAGCGCGAGGGCGCTGCCGATGCGTCCGGCTCGGCGGATTCAACCGGCTTCGTCCGACGCTATGAAAGCCGGCGCCTGACCGATGTCGTCTGTGACAAGTTTGCTCAACTGTCGCCCGCCACACCCAATATCCTGTGGGTGTGGAGCGAAAGCCGGGTGATCCATGAGCTAGACGTGGGGCAGGTGATGCTTGACCTAAAACGGCGGGCTGAGCAGAGAGACGCGGGCCTGTTCTCCCGGTATGGCTATGGTAAGCCGGCAGACCTTATCCGCTATTACCAACGCGTGAGCGCCATCCTTGTCCAAAGTCTGCACGCGCAAGGGCCGCATCGATCCCCCCTCTGGTGGCAGAACAACGACGCCAGACATCCCATCCCCCCACGCGTGGTCAATCTCTTGCGCGCGCTGATCACGGCCGATACTTCGCCAGTTTTCGCGGCCAATCGCGTTGACGATCACCGTGGCGAGTAGGCCGCGCCGGTCTGGCACATAGGCCATTCACCCGGTGATGGTCAGGAGTTCGCATACCGCGAAGATTCGGCGTTAGTTGAACGAGAGCAGCGGGCATAACACTGGATCGTGTAATGTACCGGGGGACCCTGCGCGTAGCGGGGACACCCGGCTCAGGACGACAAGCCACACCTACCACCCAAGGAGCGTACCCGTCATGTCCCCACGCATCAATCGCGCCGTCGAGCTATTGGCGCAGGGCCAACCGCTGTACTATGTCGGCGACCACACGGGCCATGTGCTGACGTATGTACAGGGCCGCCAAGACGCCGCAACCTGGGCCGATTACATCAACGTGGGCATGGAGCACGGCGCGTTCGATATGACCGGGCTGGCCGCGTACATGCAGGGGTTGGTGGACGGCGGGCCGACAGCCAGCGGCCATCGCACGCCCACGGTGATCGTGGAAGCGCCGGTCGAGGGCACGTCGGCGGAGATCGTGCGTTTCAACGCGTGGCAGTTTCGCCAAATCCTGGCGCGCGGGGTGCATGGCATCCTGCTCTGCCAGGCGGAGTCGGCGGACGCGGTGCGGGCCTTTGTCGCCGCGTGTCGCTATCCGGTCAACCGCATCGGCGTGGGTGCGGGCGCGGAGGCCGGGTATCGCGGGGTGGGCGGCGAGCCGACCGCGTTGCCGATCTGGGGTGTGGACCGGGACGAGTATCTGCGCGTGGCCGACCCGTGGCCGCTTAACCCGGACGGCGAACTGCTGTTGGGACTGAAGATCGAGTCGGCCGCGGCCATCCCGCACATCGAGGAGATTCTGAGTGTGCCGGGGATCGGCTTTGCCGAGATGGGGCCGGGCGACTTGAGCCTGTCGCTAGGCTATCGCCAGTTGCCCCGTCCCTTCCCGCCGGAGATGGAAGCCGTGCGCGAACGGGTACGCGCCGCGTGTCTGGCACACGGCATCGCCTTTCTGGAGGTGGCGACGCCGGAAGACGTGACGGCCAAGATCGACGCGGGCGCGCGCGTCATCGCCGGGCATCGCGAGGACACGGCGCAGGTCGGCCGCGCCCATACACGGCGGACGATGCGGGTGTAGAGGGGGGCAGGTGTAGATGACGCCGCCAATATAAGCTATCTAGTGGAGCTTAGCGAACTCGCTCGCTCTGTATTTAGCGTGCAGTTCCAAGGAATTGGAGGTTCTGACAATTGCTGATTTGCTTGGCCGTGGTAGCGAGGGAATTTCCTAAGTGGGCAATCGCCTGTGGACGTCGGCGCTTGTAGGCTCGCTCTACATCAGTTTCAGCAGAGTAAGCAATACACCGAGGGCGTCCCGATAGTGTCCCAACAACCTGTTGCGAGCGCCTTCATAGTCTTGTACCGGGTAATCCAAGTCGAAGTATTTGTAGGCTGCAAGTACCCCCGTCGCCTGGTCGATGTGGATTGGGTACATTCTTCGTAACCGGTTCAAATTCTGGAATGTATCCATGATTATGTTGACCTTGTCTGGGTGCGTGTCATATCGGTCGCGCAAGAACAGCCCAAGAACGTCCAGTGCCCCCAGATCCTTCTTTCGTTTGTCTTCAGGAATCAGCTTCTTCAGATCCGCTGAGTTTATCGCTGTGGCCAAGCCACCAATTGAAGCTACGCGATATACAAAATCCTCGCGTTCATTACAAGGCCGAAATAGATCAAGAAGATGTCTCTCCTGTAGGAGAAACAGAAGACGACCATGAAACCGATCGTCGAAAATGGCGTTAATGCTATCCCGTAGGTCGATTATTTGAGACGCAAGGGAGGATGGTTCGGCATAAATCAGAGGATTTCTTGACGGTATAGCAAACTGAAAGGGAATGCCTAAGAATGGCTTGACACGTTTTGGATCATAGGGGCACTTGTCCGGGGAATTTACGGTTGTCAACTGAATTTCGGTTCTGCCGGCCAAAGAATCCTCATCGACTTTGGCCCTCACATGTCGTTTCACATGCTCAAATAATACCTTTGTCAGATCCTCGTCATTGTCTATTTTCCACTTAGTGACCAACGACCTAGAGATGCCAATCAGGACTTCGCCTTCTTGTGTATTTGATGCCTCGTCGGGTTCACCGACAAGTTCAGAGTTGACATAAGAGTACCTAAAGAGGAAATCTCCATCGCGAGTTGTCGGGAGACGTCTGACATTTGTGAATTGCACAGTAATCGACCTACTCATGTACTCCCTCCATGGCCGTCCAACTATTCATCGTGTTGCAGGTTGTAACACATGTTTGCCATAGGGTATGAGTGCGCCCAACGGATATGAGTTAATGCCGTTGATTTCCTCTATTGCGTTGTGCCGCAGCGCGGCCAATGCGACCCCGATTTCGCAGGCTGACACCAACGACACGCCTAATGCGCGCCGATCTCCATGTGTTTGATCAACCCGTCCTCGAACAGGTAGACATGCTCGACCAGGCCGTCCGCGATGACATTACCGGCCAGGTCACGGACCACCTGATGCACCTGCACCACCGTGCGCCCGGTTGCGTCCGTGGCGAAGCCGACCGGGTCGACGTGCGGGTTGATCGCGGCCCATTGGCGCGTCCAGTAATCACGTATGACGACGGCGACATAGCCAATCCTGCGTGTCATCATGCGAGGCCGGCCGCCGTCATGGTTGTGACAGGCGGGCGCGCAGCAGCTCCTTGGCGAGTTCCAGTTCGCCCAGGTGACGATGGACGTGCCCAATGCAGGGCCGCATGAGTTGGCTCCAGCGTGGCTGGTCGCGCAGGTTGTCGGTCTCGGCCCGATAGCCGGGCGTCTGATATTCGGGATAGGCGGCCAGATGCGCCGCGACGGGGGCCACTTGGTCCAGATCGGCGTCGCTTAGTTGGCGCAACCAGGCGATGATTTCCTGATGCACCGCGTCGGCATAGGCGAAGGTTTCGGCCGGTCGTACGGCGGCCGCGATGGCGTCGGCTTCGGCCAGGGTAATCCCGACGCCAATGCCATAGGGCCGGAAGGCGTGCCACAGCGCCCAACGCGGCTGGTGGAAGACTTCCGGGACGCCGCGCATCCATAGCTGGACGAAGTTATCCTGCGTGCGCGGGATGTGCCAGACCGTAAAACCAAGCCGATTCTGGCCGGGCGCCGGGCGCCTGTGCCACTCCTGGTCCGTGAGATCGCCGGCGATCGCGTGCAGCAAAGCGTGGATGTTGGCGAGTTGATTCTCCAAGTACATAACGGTGTTCATGGTTGCTTCCTGTGACCGCAGTAGTCAGGACCCGCCGCCTATGCCGTAGGCGGCGCCAGCGACGTTACGAGCCGCTTAGCCCAGTCCGCGGCGCGTTCCAACTCACCGGCTTGCAGCGGGCCTTCCGTTCCCTCGACGACGAAGCCTTGCGGGGGTGCGACCAGGACCGCGCCCTTTTTGCGCAGCTTGGCGGCAATGGTATCGGCGGCAAACCCGAAGATACGCACGAAGAACGCCAGGATGCCGACTTTGTCGATTTCGCCTTGGGCGATGCGCGTGTCGAAGGCCGCGGCCTTGACGTTGCGGAGCGCGCCGCGCGGGATCGCACGCAGCAGATTGCTGACGGGCGGGATGGGCCGCATCCGTTGCGTGGGCGAGCCGATGACCAGCAGGTCGGCGGCCCGCAACTGCTCTGGTTTCACCGTACTGGCCCGCACCGTGGTGACTTCCTCCGGCGCACCCAGCGCATTGGCAATCGCCTGGGCGATCCGCTCTGTGTTGCCATACACCGAATCGTAGATGACCAGCGCCTTCATGATGATATGCCTCCTATGGCTGTCATGCCTGACCCGTAAGACACCTGTAGACAATCATGGACAATTGTACAGCGGCATGGCTACACCGATCCTTCAATCACCGGGACAATTGCCTGACATTCGCGGCGCTCAATCAGGTCGATGCCGGGTGACCGCGCATAGGATGGTTGGTCGGTCAAGTGAGCCGCGTGCCCGAAGCGCGGCGGCCGCCGGGGCGCGGCGTGGGGGTGGTTAAGGCGTGGTGTGCCGCAAGGTGGTGGAGTCGGTGTCCAGGCTGACAAAGCCGCTGCTGACCCAGCCTTCGCCGTCGGTGGAAAGCACGTTGACCCAGGAGCAATCGGCGTTACGCCCAATCGCGGGCAGTTGGTCGCCCGTGCGGACGGTAGTGACGATGGCGAAGTTGGCCCCCGGCCCTTCGCGCACGTTGAGGCGCTGGGCGGTGACGGTGGCCGTAGCTTCGCCTTCCGCCACATCGACCGCGGGCGGCTCACCGCGGCCGCCCGGCTCGCTGACGACCAAATTGTCGAAGGCGGCCTCCGAATAGTCGCCGTCCATGGCGCTGACGCCCAGCACGATGTCGCCGGGGGCGGGCTGCTCGTCGGTAAACTCGACCATCAGTTCGTCGTTGAGGAAGTAGCGGATGGTATCACCCACGCACTCCAGCCGCATGGTGTTGACAGCGTCCACGCCCATCTCGACGACTGGCTCTTGGGTCACCTCCAGCGCGATGAACTCCTCACCGTCTACGATCGCTTTGGCATAGACATAGCCGTCGGCGCTGTATTCGGCGATGATGTAGTTGTCGCCGTCCACATAGCGGCAGGCGAATTGATGCCAGTTGTCGTCGGAGCCGCCGACGAAGCGGCTATCCACCTGGATGATGGCGTCGGCGAAGGTGTTGTTAGCCAGACTCCACGTGCCATAGCTAGAGTCGGTGTAGTTGAGCAGGTGCAGCTCGCCGTCCTCCAGCCAGGCTTCGCCGTCGTCATCGGCGAAGATGTCGAAGTCAGTTTCGTCGCCCTCGAAGTTTTCCTCCCAGAGCACACCGGACGGCGTCTCCGGTTCCGGTGTGGGGGTGAGCACGGGCGGAGTCACGACCACGCCGGCGGGGGCATAGATACGCAGGTTGTCCAGGTAGACCAGATCGTCGCGGCCGGCGACCGGGTCGGACGAGAGACTCAGGCCAAAGGCCCCAGGGTCGGGCAGGGTATCATCTGCGAAGGCGGCGATGAAGGCGTCGTCGATCCAGACGCGGAAGTCACCGCCGACCGCCTCGACGCGTAAGCGCACATAGCCGTCGGCGACGGCCAGCCCTTCCGGCAGCGCGGCGGTCGATTGCATGGCCCATTCGCCATCTAGCCAGAGTGCAAGCTCAATCTCACCGGCATTCGGGTGCACCGTGAGGAGATAGTAGCCGTCCAGCCCGGCGCTGCCGTCCACGTCAAACGCGCGGAAGATCAGCCCATAGCCGCTGGCGGGACCGGGCGAAGGCATGTCCAGGTCGATCTCGGCATAGAAATCGGCGAGGGTCGGCAGGTCAAAGAACGCAGGCAAGACGACCTCGTTGAGCTTGCTGCTGAGTTGACCTTCGCCGTCCACTTCGCGATAGCGCATGGTCTCCGTACCGAAATAGGCAGCGGGGGCCTGGTCGCCGCCGTCAAAGTCATAGCCAAAGATCAGGTCGCCGTTGGGCTGGGGGTCGGTCCCCGCCTCGCCGGTGGGTGCGGGCGACGGTTCGGCAGTCGGTTCGGCGGTGGTCGGGACGGCGGAAGGCCGTACCGCCGTGTCGGCAACGCCCGGCGGGCGCAGGTCTAGGAGATCGTCCTCCACGTTATCAAAGCAGTTGTTGTCCTCCAGCCAAGGGTTGGCTTCCTCGTCAATGTAGATGCCCCAGTTGTTGTTCGAGCATTCGGTGCGGATGGCCGCGCCGGTGGCTTCGCCGGAGAAGAAGAGGCCGACCTCGGTATTCTCGGCGACGATGTTGTCTTCCAGAATGGGGGCGGCCTGGTCGCGCACGTGGATGCCGTGCAGCCCGTTGCGCTCGCAAGTGTTGCGGCGGACGATGGGGGCGCTGGTCTGGCTGAGGCGCATACCGGTTTCGACGTTGCTGCTACAGATGTTGTCCTCGATGGTGGGGGAGCCGCTGCCGCCGACGCCGATGCCGTGCAGCCCGTTGCCGACAAATTCGTTGTTGCGGACCTCGCCGGTGGCCTCGGTGAAGAAGACGACGCCGTCTTCGCCGTTGTCGTAGCACTTGTTGTCTTCGATGACGGCCTGGCTTTGGTCTTCCAGGCCGATGCCGTGCAGCCCGTTGCCGTTACATTCGTTGCCGGTGATGGTGGCATAGGCGGAGCCAAAGAGGACGATGCCGGTTTCCTCGTTGTCGTTAGCCACGTTGTCGGCAATGACGCCGATGGCGTCGTCGCGCAGCGCGACGCCGTGCAGTCCGTTCTGGTTGGTGGTGTTTTCGCGCACTTCAGCTTGGGTTTGGTCGGCCAGCCGGATGCCCAGTTCGACATTATCGTGGAAGTTGTTGCCCACGATCACCACTTCGGGCGCATCCTGGGCGCCGATGCCGTGCAGCCCGTTGGCGAAGAACTCGCTGGCGCGCACGTCGCCGCTGCCTTCGCCAAAGAAGGCAATGCCGTCTTCGCCGTTATCGCTAAAGACGCTGTTGCTCACGGTCAAGTCGGTGGTATCTTTGGTTTCGATGCCGTGCAGCGCGTTGTCGTCAAAGCGGCAGTTGTCGACGGTGACGGCGGCGGACCCCCACAGCAGCAGCCCATCGCCGCCGCGCGTGACGTCCGGGTCCCAGACGCCGCCGGTAAAGCGACAGTCGCTGAAGTCGACCGCGGCGTTGTCGACGACGACGACGCTGGCATGGTCTTCGCCTGCGTACTGGAAGGTGACGCCGGAGAAGGCGACTTCGACGAAGATGCTCTCGATGCGGACGACGGCGTCGCCATGTTCGCTGAGGATGATGGTTTCGTCCGGCCCGGCGCCGACGAAGCTCAGCGGCTTGTCGATGACCAAGGGGCCGTCCAGGATGTAAGTTTGGGCTTCCAACTCGATCAGCCCGTCGGGCAGGGTGTTTTGCACCAGGCGGGCCAGGGCCGAGGTCGTGTCGCGCCCGTCACCGGCGGGGACAGGCGTGGGGGTGGGCGTCGCGCGGGGGCGGCGCGTCGGCTCCGCGGTCGGTTCCTCGGTGGCCGCGGCTGTCGCTTCCTCGGTCGCTTCTGCGGTCGCTTCTGCGGTGGGTTCTGTGGTCGGCTCTAGAGTAGGTTCCACGATCGGCGGCTAGGCCACCGGCGTGGCAGTTGGGTCCGGGGTGGGCGCGTTTGTGGGTTGCACGCCCGCG
>CAYJQA010000135.1:0-1668 GCA_964372065.1 uncultured Litorilinea sp. | reverse complement strand
CCCCCCCCGCCCCCGCCGAGCCCCTCCGCCGCCCGGGGTGGGCGCTTTGGTGGGTTCCACGACCGCGGTGGGCTTGCCTTTGGGACCGGACGGGCGCGTAGTCTGGGGCAGCGCGGCCGCGCCCACGGAGGCGGTCCAGCCCATGACCAGGATCATCGCCATTACAATCCATAGCGGTGTACGTTTCACGGTGTGCTCCTTTCGTGGGGAGATGAATCCTTTGCTCTATTATTGCACTGTTTCGGCGCTGTGGGTAGGCGCGCTTTTCAAGGTGGACAGGTGGCCGCGGTTGGCCTTTTGCCCGGCCATCGAGTAGACTCGTGGGCAGGTTTCAACCGCAATTGGCAGGTGTGACTTGATCATGATCGATACGACTGCGCCGTCTAGCGGCGACCTCTCGTCCGCTGCATCCGGCCAGGCCGGGCGTCCGCTCGGGCTGGATTTGCTGTTAATCGCCGCCGTGCTGGTTGTGCTGGCGGGGTTGGTGGTGGTCATCAGCCGCCCCTGGTGGGAGGCGACGCGTGGGGAGGCCGGTTGGCTGGCCCTGCGCGACGGCCACGCGTCGCTCCAGGTGGTCCGCGACGCGACGGGCGCGCCGCTGCGCTGGTCTTCCACGAACGTCTATGCGGTACCCATCCGCCAGGTGTTGGCCGGGCGCGCCGGGCAGCCGGCCGCGGAGGCGCTGGCCGCGGCCTATCCCGGCTCACTAGACGCCGGAGACATCCCCGGTGTGCAGGTCTACGAATTGCGCACGCGCATCCGCGACGCGACGGGGCAGGTCGCCGAAGAGAGCACCTATCTGGTCCATGACGCGCAAGGGACGCGGCTCTTTGATTACAGCCGGCCCGCCGACCGGGTCAACATTGGCTTTGCCCCCCCCTTTCCCGTCTATCCATTCTCACCCCAGACCGGCGAGCAATGGCAGGTGAGCGGTCTGCGGTCGGACGGCGTGGCCTATGCGGCGACCGGTGTGGTGCTGGCGCGTGAGCCTTATAGCGGCAGCTTGGGTATCCTGGACGACTGCGTGCAGATTGATGTGCGTGCGGTCTTTAGCAGCACGACGCCGGGCGCGGTCCCCGTGCAGAGTACGACGGTGTCGTGGGAATGTCCCGCGGCGGGCACGGTGTTTTGGGAGACGACCGACGGCGCGGGGACGCTGACCGAACGGGGCGAGATGGTGGCGGTCAGTGGCGTGCCGGGGCGGACAGGCGATGGGGGCGGGCTGCCGCCCACCGGCGAGGTGACCGCAAACCTACCCCCGCCGGTGGACGTAGACGGCTGGCGCTATGACCGGGTGGGCCGGGTGCGGCCGCTGTACCGCAACAGCACCAGTCGTGCGACCTTTGCGCCGGTCTATGTGCCGCGGGAGCCGCCGCTGCTCTTGGCCGCGGTGGTCGGCGGCGAGCTGACCGCCCTGGACCCGGCGACGGGCACGGCGCAATGGAACTTTAACGCCGGGGGCACGGTCTATTCGCCGCCCACGGTGGATTTGGCTCAGGGGCGGATCTATTTCGGCAGCAGCGGCAAGACATTCTACGCCCTGGACCTCAACGGCTTCTACCTGTGGTCCTTCTCCACGCACGACAACATTCCCACGCGGCCGTTGCTGGTGGAAGGGCTGGTGGTGTTCGGCAGCGAAGACGGTTCGCTCTATGCGCTGGATGCGGC
>CAYJQA010000134.1:3761-10914 GCA_964372065.1 uncultured Litorilinea sp. | reverse complement strand
TGCCGGACACGCGTCCCGCCGCGGCCAGGGTCAGCGCGGCGTGGTTGGCGTTCTCGCTGCAAATGATCACGCTGTCCAAGCCCTGGCCCAGCAGCGCGTCCAGGCCGGCGAAGTAGGGCACGGAAAAGCGGCGCGCCGCCTCACCGCCGCGCGCGACGTCGTCGTCAAAGACGCCTGCCAGGGTGACGCCGGGCAGCGCACGCAGCGCCGCCGCGTAGCTGTACGCATGGCCGTGGGCAAAGCTGACCATGCCGATCCGCACGGGCTGCGGCGAGGTCATAGCGCCGCCTCCCGGAAACCGGCTATATCCACCGGCCGGTCCGTCCGCATGGACTCGATGGCGGCGAGCGCCACGCGCAGCGCCTCCAACGCGTCCTGGGGCGTGACACGGAACGGCTGGTGCGTCTCCAGACATTCCACAAAGTGGGCGAGCTGGGCAAAATAAGGATCGTCGTCGGCGGCCAGCGGGCTGGCCGTGTGGTGGCGCGTCTGGTCGGCGTGGGCGGGGTCGCGGAAGGCGGCGATGATGGGTTCCGGCTGGAACGAATCCCACTCGATCAGGCCGCCGTCGCCGGCGATCTCCAGGCGAGTGCGGAACATGCCGGGCGGCAGCGCCCAGTTGGCGTCGATGTGGCCGACCGCGCCGGACTTGAAGCGCAACACAAGATAGGCGTGGTCCATGCCCGTCCGTCCGCTCAAGGTCAGCCCACGGGCAAAGACGCGCTCCACGTCTCCGGCGATCCAGCGCTGAAAGTCGATGTCGTGGATGCCCAGGTCGAGGATGACGCCGCCGCTGCGCCGGAAGTCGGCGTAGAACGGGCTGGAGAAGGTCGCGCCGGCCTGGGGAAAGCTGCCCGCGCGCGTGGTGCGGATGACGCCGGGTTTGCCGACCACGCCCTCGCGCACCGCGGCATGGGCGCGCACATAGGCGGGAAAGAAGCGCACCACCTGCGCCACAAAGAGCGGCGTGCCCGTAGCCACACACGCCGCGATCATGGCCTCAGCGTCGTGCAAATGGCGCGCCAGCGGCTTCTCGCACACGATGGGGATGCGTGCGGCGGCCGCGGCCAAGACGGCGGCGGCATGGCCGTCCGTGTGCGTGCAGATGTCGACCACATCCACGCCGCACAGCAAGTCGTCCAGCGAAGCAAAGGCGCGTCCACCGAAATGGGCGCAGAAGCTCTCGGCGCGCGCCGGGTTGCGGTCGAAGCAGCCGGCGAATGCCACCGGCAGGCGTCGCCACGCGTTCGCATGGAACCGGGCGATGGCGCCCGCACCTACTACTCCAACACGCATGAGCGCTTCCTCTTGGTGCAACGGATTCAGAGTGCAATCGTAAGCCGACGCGGATGGGTTGTCAAATGGCCCGCCGATTAGGCGCTGCGGCTGCCGCCGGTGGGCGGGCGCGCCGCGAGCGGGACATCCGCGCGGCGCAGGCGCAGCCCGTCCAAAAAGCGTAGCGCCACGTCCAGCACTCTGGCCGGCGTCAGGTAGCTCGTGTCCAGGCGCAGATCGGCGTGCTGATAGGCGTGGGCCAGGCGCCGGCGCTCCTCGTCCAGCGCGGCTTGGGTCCACGTGACTTCGGTACGCTGCTGCTGCGCCGCGAGCGACACCCCCAGATAGATGAGAACCGCAGGCGGGTCGAACTGCCGCCACAGGTCGGTCACGCGGCTGTGTTCTTGGCTGACGGCGCGTGCATCATACCCGGCGGCGCGCAACCCGGCCACCAGCGTGGACTTGCCGCTCGCGCTCAACCCGACCACCTTGACGATGGCTAGGGAAGGCGGCTCACGCTGCGTCCAGCGATGCTCTTGCACAGGCAGGCGCTAGATGGGAAAACGCATGGTCAGGCGGCGGACGTCGTCGGGGACCGCTTGGGCGACCAGCCTGAGCACCAGCACCGTGGCGTCGTCGTGCGGGCGGCCGTGGTCCAAACGCAGGGCCTCCGCCAAGATGGCATCGGCGATGTGCGACGGGTCGCCGACCCCGTCGGCGGCGTCGAGCAGCGCGGGCAGGTCGATGCGCTCGCCCACGACATCCCCCGCGTGCCAGATGCCATCGGTAAAGACGACCAGCGTCATGTTCGCCTCCAACTCGCGCTCCACGATGGCGGGCTTGGTGTTGCGGTGGATGCCGATGGCCTCGGCGGTTTCGTCCAGCCAGGCATAGCCCGCGCTGGTGCGAAGCAGCGTCGGACAGCGGGCGTTGCGGCTGACCACCAATGTCTGCGTCACCAGATCGACGCTGACAATGAATAACTCGGAGCTAACCTTGCCGCCGCGCAGCGTGTGTAGATAGTCGTGCGTGGCGCGGGCGACCGCGCCGTCGCGCACGCCTTCGGCCAAGAGGCTGATGGCCTTCTGGACAACCATGTTGCTGATGACCTTGGCGCGTTGGCCGCTGCGCGGGCCGTCGGCGACGACGACGCTGACGCCGCCCTGGGGTCGCTCGATGACCTCCACGGTGTCGCCGCTTTCACTGCTGGCGTATTTGCTCACCTTCTCGACGGCAAGTTGGATTTCGAGCCTGGACATAGGGCAGTGCGGTTGGCTTAGGTGGGCGGGTCGAGGTCAATGCCGATCACATCATCGGCGGTCACATGGTAGCAGGCGGCCAATAGGTGCAATTCTTCCAGCGACAGCCGCCGGTCCTTGAACTCCACGTCAAAGAGCAACTGTTGGGGGAGCCCGGTGATTTGCTGCACGTCGGCGTAGGACAGACCGAGTGAGGCGCGCAGTTGGCGCAGCAAGTGACTGACGCGCTGGCGCGCCAAGTCCCGCACGGCGGCGCGGGTGTCGATCTCGGCCTCGTCGGCGGTCCCGTCGACCAGCGAGGGGGCGCGCGTCAGGCGGTTGAAAGAATCTCGCAAACGTTGGAGCAATTGCTGCTGGTTCATGGCATCTCTACGGCGCGTCCGGCCGCGGCCCGCGGTGCGTGTATCATTCTCGCAAAAGCCCGGCCCCCGTGCAAGCGGGCAGAGCGGCCCGTGCTAGGCGGGAGGCGCAGCATCCGCATCGCCGGGCAGATAGACCAATGCGGAGGCCACCGCCATGCCCTCGGTCGTCTCGACGACGAAATGGATGTCGCCTTGCGTGACTTCGTCGCCGGGCCGCGCCACCTGGCCCAGCAGCGCCATGATCAGCCCGCCCACCGTGTCGGCCTCGTCCGTGTCAAACTCCAGGTCATAGTGCTGCGTCAACTCGTCCAGCAGCAGGTCGCCGCGAACGCGCAGCGCGTTGGGCGCGATCCGGACAAACGGCGCAAGCTCCTCGTCGTCCATGTCCAGGATTTCGCCGATGATCTCTTCGGCCAAGTCCTCCAGGGTGATCACGCCCGCGGTGCCGCCGTATTCGTCCAAGACCATCGCGATCTGTGCGTGTTGGGTGCGAAACTGGGCGAGCATGTCATCCAGCGCCACCGATTCGGGGACAAACATGGCAGGCCGGATGAGATCGGCCAGGTGGAACGCCGCCGCGGGTTGCACGAGATGGCGCGCCAGGTCCTTGACGTGCAAAATGCCCACAATCTCGTCGCGCGTCTCCGCATAGACGGGATAGCGCGAATGGCGTTCTGCGCTGATGGTGTCCAGCACGGTCGTGAGGTCGGCGTCCAGGGGAAGCGTTGCCATGCGGTTGCGCGGGGTCATGACTTGGCCCACGTTGCGCTCGTGAAAGTCGATCACGTTTTCCAGGTAGACTTGCTCGGCCGGTTCGAGTAGGCCGCCCTCGGAGCTTTCCTCGACAATATAGGCCAGCTCGGCGCTGGAGACCAAGCGCGCGGTGGATTCGGCGGGCGGGATGCCCATGCGCGCCAGTAACCCATTGCCGACCCAGTTGAGGAGCAAGGTTAGCGGGTGCAGCAACCACTGCGCCACGTTCATCGCGGGCGACAGACGCACAGCCGCCTCGGCAGGGGCTTGCAGCGCCAGGGACTTGGGGGCCATTTCGCCCAATACCATGTGGAGATAGGTCAGGAAGCCGACCGACACCACCAGCGCGATGGTGTGGGCCGCGGCTTCGCCCAGGCCGCCCCAACGCGTCAACGGCCCAATCAGCCAGTCCGAGATGGCGTGCTCGCCATACATGCCCAGACCCAGGCTGGCGACCGTGATCCCGACCTGCGCCGTGCCGAGATAGAGATTGATCTCGTGGGGATCGCTCAGTACGTACAGGGCACGCTGCGCTGCAGCGGAGTTGCCAGCGGCCAACCGGGCGACACGGGCGCGCGAGGCAGCCGCGACGGCGAACTCAGCCGCCACAAAGAAGCCGTTGACGGCAATCAACGCGGCGATGACCAGAATGGGAATGGCGACGTCCAGCATGGCTAAATATCCTGTTGCCGGCGGCGCAACCGCTCGGCCTGGGCCGCGTCCACGGGGATGCTCACCGTCGCCACGCCGTTGTTCACGACGCGGTCCACGCGGATCGCCAGGTCGCCCACCTGGGCGACATCGCCCACGGCGGGTATCTGGCCCAGCGTCGCGATGACCAGACCACCCACCGTGTCCACATCCTGGGTATAGAGATTCAACCGGAGGGCGTCGTTGAGGTCATCGAGCAGCACGTCGCCGCGCACGCGCAGGCGCATGTTTGGACGCAGTTCCAGCGGTGGGTTCTCCACGTCAAATTCGTCCTGGAACTCGCCGATGATCTCCTCGACGAGATCCTCGATGGTGATGATGCCGGCGGTGCCGCCGTATTCGTCCACGACGATCGCCACGTTGTAGCGGCCGTGCTGCATGGCGTTCATAACCTCTTCCACGGGCGCGGAGTCGGGCACGTGCAAGACCGGATGCATGAGCGACCGTACCGTGTCCGCCACGATGGCCGCGCCGCCGTCCGCTCGCTCCCGGTACAGCCGGAGCAGATCCTTGAGGTGAACGACCCCGATGATCTCGTCGATGCTGTTTTCGTAGAGGGGCAGCCGGGAATAGGGGGAACCGGCGAGCAGGGCGAACAGGTCGGCGCACGATTCGGTCACGGCGGCGGCGAGCATGTGCGGCCGCGGGATCATGACCTTGCGTGCGGTCAGGCGGCGCAGTTGGAGCGTGTTGACCAGGAGGCGACGCTCACCGGCGTCGAGCTTGCCGCCCGCGCTGCTTTCCTCCACCAGCATGACGATCTCGCCCGGCGAATGGATGTGGGTGTGCTCGGCAAGGGCGGCATGCCCGAACCAGCGCAGGACGATGCGCCCGCTGCCGTTAAAGAACCAGATGAGCGGCCTGAAGGCCAGAATCGACCAGTGCATGACGCCGAACGTCGCCATCGCCAGCCGTTCGGGAAAGCGTACGCCCACGTTCTTGGGCATGAGTTCGCCCAGTAGGACCTGGAAGATGGTGAGGCTCAAGAGGACCGCCGCGGCGGTGACGGAACGGATGACCACTTGCCAGGCGGGATTCAGCGTCGCGATCCCCGGTTCGATGAGCGCCAGGATGTTGTCTTGACCGTAATAGCCGAGCACCAGGCTGGAGACGGTGATGCCCAACTGGCAGGCGGCGATATAGGTGTCGAGCGCGTGGGGTGAATCCACGATGGTGAGCACGCCGTGCGCCGTCGCGGAGCCGGCGTCGGCCAACTGGGCGAGGCGCGCCCGGCTGGCGCTCACCGCGGAAAACTCGGCCGCGACATAGACCCCGTTCACCAGAACGAGGAAGACGACGACCGCAATTGTTGTGATGGTGGCGACAAGCATGAATGACCGGTTTGTAACGTGACCTTATTGGGCAGTCACCGTCACAGTGGCTTCTCCGGAGCGGACCGCCCCGCCGGAGCCGTCACTGGCGGCATGGAGCCGATAGGTCATCTTGGCGTCGGCTTCGGCGTCGGCGGGAACTGTGATCCGCAGACGGATCACGCCCGTATTGCCCGGCCCGACCGCGGCGACGGTCAAGCCATCCGCTGCGCAGACGCCGTCCAAGCGGCACAGGGTGCGGGACCACGCGCCGGCTTCGCTAAAGGAGACGGTGATATTGTCTACCACCGTGCTCGAATTGGTGACAAAGAAATCGACCTCACAGCTTGCGCCGCGTGCGCAGGCGAGTTCGCCGCCGTCGTCGGCGTCCAGCCGCACGCCATATTGAATGGGCGGCGTCGGCGTCTCAGTCGGCACGTTGGGCGTCCAAGTCGGCGTCGGCGCGGCTTCCTCGGTAAAGGTGGGCGTCGGGCTTGGGGTGCTGGTCGGTACAAGCAACTCCACAGTCGCCGTATAGGTGCGCGTGCTGCCGTCGCCCAGGATGACGACCAGGTTGTAGTCGCCGGTGTCGTCGCTCAGACACTCTTCCTTCTCGCCATGCCCGTTGACGCCCAGGTTCTCATAGAAGACGGCGCGCACGTTTTCCACATGCCACGTGACCGTCGTACACTCGCCGGACTCCAGCGAATCGTCCTCCGCGGCAAAGATCACCACCGGCGTCCCCAACTGAGGCGTGGGGGTGGCGGTCGGTTCCGGCGTGGCCGTGACGACGGCAGGCGTGCTGGTCGGAATGTCTAAAATGGGCGTGGGGCGGCGGGTGGGGATCGCCAGTTGCATATCAGGCAGCACCGGGACAGCGGCAACCGTCGCGGGCGCAGCGGACGTGGGGGCGAGCGCCTGGGGCAACGCCGCGATCTCGGCGGGCGTTGCTTGCGATAGGGCCGTGACCGCCTCGCCCTGCGCCATGACGACCGGCGCGCCCCCCGCACTGCCGACGTACGGCGTCGGCGTGACGGCCTGGGGATAGGCGACGCCGGGGGCCGCGGCTTGGCCGGGCGCGGCCGGCGTGCTGGTCATCGTCACGATGAGATAGACTTGGGGCTGCGCCGGGGCCGCCGCGGCGGCCAACGTATCCACGGTGCCCGGCTGGGTGGGGTTCAGGTCGCTGCTCACCAACTGCCAGCCGATGTACCCGGCAAAGACACCGCCGCACAACAGGCTTGACATAAAGATAAGCCCTGCACCAATCCAACCCCAGCGGCGGCGGCTGCGCTGGTGCGCGACCTCGCCGGCCTTCACTTCGGCGCTTAGGGTATTGAGCGCCTGATTGATGTCGTCGGGCGCACCCATCTCCGGTTGGCGGGTGGTCTCCGGTGGGGCCTGCTGTCCGCGGCGGGGGGCGCCCGCCGCCCAAACACGCGGGGCGTGGGGGTGGGGGGGGCGCAGGCGCAAAGGGGGCGGG
>CAYJQA010000134.1:2064-3751 GCA_964372065.1 uncultured Litorilinea sp. | reverse complement strand
GCCAAGAAGCGCGGGCATTCGTGGTGGGCGCTGCACAGGCAAAGCGTCGCCTGGTCGGTTAGCAGGAGGGCGATGGGGCGTTCGGCGGACCAGCAACGGTTCTCGAAACTCGGATACTCAATGGGCGCGCCCGCACGGCGATCCTCAGTGGGGGCGCCGAGAAACGGGCAAAAGATCTGGTTCGGAACGTCGGGCTGCGGAACGGTTGCCATCGAATCTAGTGCTCGGTCTGTCGCTGCGCCAACTGCAGCGCAGCATATTCCATCGCCTGTTCAGGCGTTTGGAGTTCGCCGGCGACTTGCGCCTCCGTGATTTCTTCCAGAAGCTCGCCCAACAATGGCCCCGGTTTGAGCGCCAGCCGGTGCATCAATAGATGCCCGTCAACCAGCGGCGGCTGGGCGGCGTCCGGCGCATCATAGACAAAGCTCAGCAACTGGCCGATGTGCATCAGATAGTCGTCCCAGTCCGGCCTGGGCCCGTCGTGGACCGCCTGCCCGTCGGCCAGGGGCACGAGCATCACGTCGATGCCCGCCGGGAGCACGCCGCCGCGTTGGCTGTCGGCCCGGCGCATGCGCGTCGTGTCGCGGAAGAAGCGATAGGCGGCGCGGCGGCTGATGGGTTGACCGGCAAAGCTATTGTGCAGATGGTGCGGACGCATGTGGGCACGCGCCACGTCACCTGCCAACTCAACCTCATGCCGGGCAAAACGCAGTTCTTCCAGCCTGTGCTCCGCCAGCGTCGCGCTCAGTTCCTCGTGCCCAAAGAAGCGCGTGCGCTCAACGCCGTAGGGACCGATCTCGACCGTGCGCGTCTGCGGCTTGCCCCAATCATGGATCAGGGTATGCCAAATCAGCCAATCGCCGCGCGTGTGGCCGGACGCGACCGTCGTGGTGAGATGCCGGCGCAGTCGATGCCGCCACGGCTCCAGCCGCGCCGTCAGCGCGCGGCCGTCTTCGTCCGGCAAGGGCGCATTGTTGATCACCCAGGCCCGCAGCCCTGCCGCCGCGCCCACCGCGGCGAAGGTGTGGTCCAGGACATCCAGGTGATGCGGCGCCGACTGGCCCACGCCGGCCAGCGCGGCCACCTCCGGGAGCACGTGGGGCAGGACGCCCAACGTGTCCAGCAATTGCAGTCCGTGGACGGGGGCGGCGGTCGCCAGCGTCTTCCACAACTCGTCGCGCACGCGCTCGGCACCGGCCAAGCGGACGCTGCGCACCAGGCGGCGCAGTTGCGCCTCGGTCTCCGGCTCGATCACGAAGCCGAATTGGGCTGCCAGGCGGACGGCGCGCAGGATGCGGATCGCATCGTCGGCCAGGCTCAAGGTCGAGACCCGGCGGATCAGCCCGCGGCGCAGGTCGTCCTGCCCGCCCGTGACATCAATCAGCGTGGGCGACTTGCCCGGCACAAAGGCCAGCGCCATGGCGTTGACGGTGAAATCGCGCAGCCACAGGTCATCTTCGATGCTGCTGCCGCGCATGGCCGCCACATCACACACCAGCGGGACGGGTGAACCGGACGCAAAGACCAACCGCGCGACATCGCGCTGTTCGTCCAGCGCATAGAACGACCAGCCGAGGCGGTCGGCGACGCGCCGCGCCGTGGCCAGCGCACCGTTCGCGACCACGACATCCAAGTCGGCCTGCTGCGGCTCCCGACCCAAGAGTAGGTCACGGACCCCCCCGCCCAC
>CAYJQA010000134.1:0-2054 GCA_964372065.1 uncultured Litorilinea sp. | reverse complement strand
ATAGAGCGGTGGTTGGTCTTGCGCGAGTGCACCAAACAACTCGACCGCAGCCGGGTTGGACAACTTCCAGTTCATTGAGTTCCGATGCGCTGAGTAGGCCGCAAAGCTGCCACTGCGTCCTGTCGCGGCCGCCCGGACACAGGCGTGCCACCATTATACCAAAGGTTGGGCAACCGCTAAACCGTCCCGGAGGGCGCGCGCCGCGACGGGGTGAAGATGGCTAGCGGCTGCGGAAATAGGCGGCCAAGCCCACGCCCGCAATGACGATGAACCCGCCTAACAACTGGTGGGGACCCGGGAAGACGTCAAAGAGCAACAAGGACCACAGGACAGTCGCCACCGGGCTGAGCGTGAGCACGATGGCGTGTAGACTCATGGAGAGGCGGCGCAACGCCAGATAGAACAGGCTGCGGCTGATCACGACGTCGACCGTCCCGGCCACAATCAGGATCAGCCAGCCCGTCACACCGGCGGTCGCCAGCGTTGCCAGCGGACGCGTGGCGGCAAAGACGGCCAGGGCGAGGCTCGTGAAGAGCAGCCGGCCAAAGAAGAACTCCATAAAGTCCATGTCATCGCCATAGCGTTTGACCACCGCCGTGTGCAACGCATAGAGGACGGTCCCGGCCAGGACCAGGAGCGAGCCGAGGCGCAGCAAGTCGCCCGGTTGGAACGTGATGATGAGCACGCCCACCAGCGACAGCGCCGCGCCGCCAAGCTGCACCCAATTCAGCCGGTCGTGCAGCCAGGCGATGCCCACCAAAATGGTAAAGAGCGTGGACGTCTTGGAGAGCATGGACGCGGTGCCGGGGTCCACAAAGGTCATGGCCGTATAGCCCAGCGCGGTGCTTGCGCCCACCAGAAAGCCGATCACCGCAAAGAACCAGGCATGGCGGCGCAGGGAAGCCCACGTCAGTTGGCGGCGCCACCAGCCATACACGCCCACCTGAATCGTCGCCACTACCAACACGCCCGTCGCCGATACGACCGGGTCGAAGTAGGGCAGCAAGGCCCGCGCCCACACAAAATGCAGACTATCCACCAGGAGGAGGGTGGTGAAGAGTGCAGCGACGGTGGTGGCGCTGCGTGCAGGCGCGGCGGACTCGGCGATTTGCATAGTCGATCAGGCCGCTTGGCGGACCTGACGCTTCATGTAGACCAGGAGGGAATGCAAACCGCGTAACCGCTGGGGCGTGATGGCTTCGTGGAGGCCCAACAACATGTAGACGTCTTCGGGCGTATCCAGCACCGCGGCCGGCGACGCGCCGTTGAGACCTGCCACGAGGATGGCCGCATAGCCGCGCACCGTGGGCGATTCGGGCGGAATATCCAGATAGAAATGGACGGATCCGCCGTCAACTTCCGTGAACAGGAAGACCGGCGTTTGGCATTCATGGACCTGTTCCATCTGGTCGCGCCGGGCGGCCATCGCGTCGGGCAGGTCGGGCAGCTCCAGGGCGAAGTCAAGCAGCAGGTCCAGCCGTTCGCGCGGCGTTGCACTGCGGAACTCGTCCACAGTCTCGCGCAGGCTTTCGGGTAGGCGGTCGAGCTTCTCCTGGGTCTCCGGGTCAACATGCATTTCATGCGCTTTCTATTGGTCATGAAACCACAGTAGACGCGACGTCTGCGACCATGCTATACGACCCGTCGCGATACGTCAAAAACCGCACGTTTGTCTTGTCAAAATTAGAACATTTGTCTTGACAAACACGAACGTCTGTGCTAAAATTGAGCAGTCATGGAGGTGATGGTAAGGCAGAAAGATAAGGAGGTTTCGCCCATGTGGCCGATGACGCTCGAAGTGGCAATGATCATTATCCACGACCGGCAGATGGAGCTATTGAAGACTGCGCAAGCGGAACGGTTGGCGAACGCTCTTCCTGCGCGTCCGGCAGCCTGGCAGCGTTTCCTGGGTCGCGTGCTGGTCGGCATCGGCGGCGCGTTGACCACTTGGGGAGCCAATCTCAGACACGAGGCGGAATATCACGAGGCGTCGCCGCTGCCGACAACCAGCTTGGCGCGCTAATCACGTATCGTTGGCGGGAACAGACAAGAAC
>CAYJQA010000133.1:0-10915 GCA_964372065.1 uncultured Litorilinea sp. | reverse complement strand
GTCGCCACCTCCACCAGACGGTAGCCGCGGCGCACCGTCTTGACGATCATTTCCTGCTCGATGGTGGTGATGTCCTCCACCAAACCGAGCGCGGCCGCGACCTCGCGGCGGATGGCGCGCAGCCCGTTCTGGCAGTCGGTCAACCGCATCCCCAGCGTGTAGTTGATGCTCAGGGTGATGACCTGGCTGCCAAAGAGCCGCACAAACTGGTGGATGGTGGCGTGTAGCTCGTCGCTGCCGCCCAACATGCGCGAGCCGGAAACGTGGTCGGCCGCGCCCGCCAGGATGGGGGCCACCAGCGCCGGGATGTCGTGTGGGTCATGCGAGCCGTCGGCGTCCACAAAGACCAGAATGTCGCCGGTCGCTTCGGCGATGCCGCGGCGAATGGCCGCGCCCTTGCCCTGCCCGTCGTCCAAGACCACCCGCGCGCCGCAGGCGACGGCGATCTCGCGCGTGCCGTCGGTGCTGTGGCCGTCGATGACCAGCAACTCGTCGGCATAGGGCTTGGCCGCGGCCAGCACGGGCAGCAGGTTGGCGGCCTCGTTGCGCGCGGGCACGATGACGGTGACTTTCACCGCGGCGCCGGTGTGGTCGATCGCTGGGATAGCGGTGGGGCGGGGCGGGCGCGCCGCCCACTGGGGCAAGTTGACGGTCACGATGAGCCGGTTCCGCTTGGTCGCATGAGGCCGCAGCGCAACGCCGCGGTCTTGGTATGCTCTAGCGTACCGGTTATCCCGGCGCGCCGCAAGTCGGCGAAAACGGGGAAAGACTTCTCGAAAATCGTAAAATACTGTCATTCCGTTCGGTCACGGACGGTCCGCCGGAGAGATTCCCCCTGCGGTCGGAATGACAATCCTGCTTCGTCTCTGCGGCCCTTTGCGTTCTTGGCGGCTTTGCGTGAGACTCTTCCCGCTTCTCCGTCCTTGCGCGGCGGATGCGATGGCGGTAAGCTAAACCGCATTGGACCCGACTCGGTAGAGGAGATCACCATGACGGTAGCTTTGCCCAGCCTGCCCCCGCTTGCGGACGCCGCGATCCGCATCGTGGGGTTGGGACCGGGCGATTTGGCGGATTTGACGCTGGCCGCGTGGCAGGCTCTCGCCGCGGCCCCCCGCATCGTCGCCCGCACGCGGCGACACCCCATCCTGGACCAGTTGGCGGACCGCATCGCCCTGGTCGACTGCGACGACCTGTATGAGCAGCACGCGGCCTTTGCCGATGTCTACGCCGCCATCGTAGACCGTGTGCTCACCCACGCGCGGGAGCCGGGCGGCGTGGTCTATGCCGTGCCGGGCCATCCGTGGGTCGGCGAAACCACGACGCGGCTGCTGCTGGAACGCGCCGCGGCCGCCGGGCTGGCCGTTCAGGTCATCGGCGGGCTAAGCTTTGTCGAGCCGTCGCTGGCCGCGGTCGGCGTGGATGCCTTGGACTGCAGCCAGGTGGTGGACGCCATGCTGCTCGCCCACCAGCACCATCCCCAGGCCGACACGGGGCTGCCGCTGCTCATCGGCCAACTCTACGCCCGCACGCTGGCCTCGGACGTCAAGCTCACGCTTATGAATGCCTATCCCGACGACCATCCGGTCACGGTGATCCAGGCGGCGGGCACGGCGCGCCAGACGCTCCAGACGCGGCTACTACACGAACTCGACCACGCCGACGACTTCGACCACCTCACCAGCCTCTATGTGCCGCCGGTGGCCCAAAGCAGTTTCACCGCCTTGCAGGAGATCATCGCCCACCTGCGCGCCCCTGAAGGCTGCCCCTGGGACCAGGAGCAAACGCTGGAAAGCCTCCGCAAAGACCTGCTGGGCGAGGCCGTCGAGGTCCTGGAGGCCATCGACGTCGAAGCGGACGGCAGCGACAACGCCGCTCATATCGCCGAGGAACTGGGCGATCTCTACCTGGTCGCGACCCTGCTCGTCCAGATCGCAACCGAGGAAGCGCGCTTTCGCCTGGCCGATGTGATGGCCGAGGTCATCGCCAAGCTGATCCGCCGCCACCCTCACGTCTTCAGCACGACCGAAGTCGAGAACGTGGACCAGATCGTGCGTAACTGGGACGCCATCAAGGCCGCCGAGAAGGCCGCCAAGGGGCAAACGGTCAACGGGCCGCTGGACGGCGTCCCCGCGCACCTGCCCGCGCTGGAAAAGGCGCACAAGCTCCAGACCAAAGCTGCCAAGGCCGGCCTGCTCGACCGCGACAAGCTGGTCCAGGCGACGCCTGCGCTGGCGCAGGCATTGGGCAAGCAGCCCGACGAAGCCAAGTTGGGCAAGCTGCTGTGGGAAGTCGTGGCGCTGGCGCACAGCCACGGCCTCGACGCCGAAGACGCGCTGCGCGCCTATGCCGTCGCCTTTCGCAAGCAGCACGGGGGTTAATCAACATGATCAGCATGGCCGGTGACAGAGGAGACGCGCGTACATGCACGCGGCAGTAACCCTCCGACCGGGGACGTTGCAGGACAGCGCGGATCAGATCGCGGTCTTCATGCACGCGGTCCATCACCTGGCCTATCGCATCGGCGTGGATCGCGAGTACACGCCGCCCAGCGCCGCCGACCTCGCCGCCGCACAGGCAGACTATGGCCCGCTGATGACCCACCTGGCCGCCACCGCCGACCAGTGGTGGGTTGCCGAACAGGCCGGGGACATGGTGGGCTATGCCCGCTCCATTGTGCGCCACGATGTGCGGACCCTGACCGAGTTCTTTGTGCGGCCCGACGCCCAGGCCACCGGTGTGGGCAAGACGCTCTTGGGACGCGCCTTCCCCGCCGGAGGCATGCGCCGGCGCTTCATCATGTCCACCCTGGACCTGGCCGCCCAGTCGCTCTATGTGCGGGCGGGCGTCCATCACATCTGCCCCGTCTATACGTTCTTCCGCAAGCCCGCACCGGTCGCGCCGCCGGAGGGCTTTACCTTCACGCCCATCACCGGCGACCCGGACACCCTGGCCGCGCTGGACGAACTGGACCGCGCCGCGCTGGGCTACACACGGCGCGTGGACCATGCTTGGCTGACGACACAGCGCAGCGGCTTTGTGGCCCGTCGCGACGACCGGCCGGTGGGCTACGGCTATGTTGCGCGGCTCAGCGGCCCCTTCCTTGCGACCGCCGCCGCGGCCATGCCCGCCCTCCTCGCCCACGGCGAACAGATCGCCCACACGCTGGACCTGGCCGAGTTTGGCGTGGATATTCCCATGCACAACCACGCCGCCGTGGATTATTTGTTGGGCCGTGGCTATCGTCTCAGCCCGTTCTTTTGCCATCTGCTGTGCGACGACCCCGCCGTGAACGTGCGCGGGCAGATTCTCATGGCGCCCATGATGTCGCTCTAACCCAAACGGGCAAACCAGAAAAGGGGAAAGCCCCATGCGATTAGCCGGAAAAGTGGCATTGATTACCGGGGCAGGGTCGGGCATCGGGCGCGCCAGCGCGCTCCGCTTTGCCCAAGAAGGCGCGTCCGTCGTCGTGGTGGACTGGCGCGCGGCCGCCGCCGCGGCGACCGTCGCGGCCATCCTCGCTCAGGGCGGCGCGGCGACCGCGGTCCACGCCGACGTCTCCCAAGAGGCCGACGCCGCGCGCATGGTCCAGACGGCCGTCGCCGCCTATGGCCGGCTCGACATCCTTTACAACAACGCCGCCATCCAGGTCTTCGGGACCATCCCGGAGACCACGGACGCCGACTGGAACCGCGTCATGGATGTGAACCTCAAGGGCGTCTATCTGGGCTGCAAGTACGCCATCCCGGTCATGCAGCGCCAGGGCGGCGGGAGCATCATCAGCACGTCGTCGGCGCTGGGCATCGTGGGCGACCCGGTGCTGCCCGCGTATGGCGCGACCAAAGGCGGCATCATCGCCATGACCGCGGCCATGGCCCAGGCCCACGGCCCGCAGGGCATCCGCGTCAACTGCATCTGCCCCGGTGACGTGGCGACGCCGCTGGTCATGGAATACTTTGAGCAGCAGCCCGACCCCGCGGGCGCCGAGCAGGCCGTCGCCGCCCACTATGCCTTGCGCCGCATCGCCCAACCGGAGGAGATCGCCAATGTCGCGCTCTTCCTGGCGTCGGATGAAAGCTCGTTCATCACCGGGACCCATCTGATCGTGGACGGCGGGCTGACCAGCCGCTGCTATTGACCGCGACGATCCCCCCAGGCCCGCGCAAGCAGGAGCAACGCCATGCGTCCCCTCGCGACGATGAATCAGCGCCTGGCCGCGTTCTTGACAGGACGCGCCGCGCTGGCCCTCTATGAGCCGACCACCGCGCTGACGGATTGGCTGTTGGGCGGCCAGACATTGACCTATGCCGTGCTGCTGCGCCGGTCGCCGCACGCGGCGCACCGCGCCACCCAGTTGTGGATCGTGGCCTTGGGCGCGGCCGGGGTGGCCGGGCTGGCGGGCGGTCTGCACCATGCCGTCTTTCCCGACGTCGCGCCCGGCGTGCGGGTCGCCACATGGGATGTAGTGGGCTTGGCGACAGGCGTCGCCAGCGCGGCCATGCTGGCCGCGGGGGTCTATACGGCGGTCGCGCCGCGTTGGCGGCCGTGGTGGCTGGCGGGCATCCTGGGCAAAACCGAGGTCTTTGGGGCGCTCAACTTCGTCAACGACAACTTCCGCTTCATCATCTACGACTACGCCTCGTCCATGCTGCTGCTGTTGGCGCTCATGTTCTTGGCGCGCAAACACAACCGCGGCGCATGGTGGATCGGCGCGGGCATTCTCATCTCGTTTGTGGCCGCGGGCATCCAAATGAGCGGTTTTGCGCTGCACCCACGCTTCAACCACAACGACCTCTACCACGTGGTACAGATGCTCGCCTTCCACGCCTTCTTTACGGGCGTGCGCAAGGACGGCCGCGACCTGGGCGCGCCGGCGGACTGCTAGCCGCCACCGCGCTTACCCCACCGCGGCCTGCACCTCGCGCAGCCGCGCAGCCAGGGCTGCGGCGGTCGTGCTGACGTACGCGCCCAGATAGTCGTCGTGGCTGCCGGGTACGACCAGCGCGTGCACGCGACCGGTCAACAGCGGCTGCCAGCGCGCCAACAGACCTGCCGCCGCCCACTCTGCACTCATCAGAAAGGTCACGTCGCCGGTATACGGCTCCGTGGGCTGATAATGGCTCGCCAGCTCACGATAGGTCGCGTTGGCGACCAACCGCCGCGCCATGTGCTCCGGCGCTTCGCCCAGCCGCGCCACCTGGCGTTTCAGTTTGGCCGCGAGGAACGCGATGCGCTCGCGCGAGGGCGTATGCGCCGCCTGATAGCGCAGCCGCCCCCACCAAGCCGCGACCTGTCGCCCGACCACCACCGCCGTCCCGGCCGCTTGTACAGACTGCATCTGTCCGCCGGGCGACGGCAGGCGCGCATCCATCAAAACCAACTGGGCCACGGTCGCGCCCGCGGCGACCAACCGCCGCGCCGCCTCGAAGGCCACGCCGCCGCCGATGCACTCGCCCACTACCCAGTACGGCCCTTGAGGCTGCACCCGCCGGATGGACGCTACGTAAGCGGTCGCCATGTCCGCTACACTGGTATGCGGCGCGGTCACGCCGTCTTGGCCGTGCGCCAACAGCCCGTGCAGCGGCCGGGCGAGGCCCATCTCATGGGCCAAGCGCGCAAAAAGCAGCAACTCCTCTTCGCCGCCGTTGCCGCCCGGGATGATAAACAGCGGTGCGTCACCGCCGCCGCGCAGCGTCGTCACGCCCGGCGGCGCGACCGGCGCGCGTCGCTCTTGGTCCACGCTGATGCGTGCGGCCAGTTCGGCCACGGTCGGCCCATCGAAGACATAGTGGAGCGGCAGTTCGATCCCCAACTCCGCCCGCAGCGCGCTCATGGCCTGCGCCGCCAGCAGCGAGTTCCCACCCAGGTCAAACAGGTTGTCATACAGCCCTACGCGGTCGATCTCCAGCAGCTTCGCCCACAGACCGGCCAGCCGCGCTTCCAGCGGCGTGCGCGGCGGCAGATAGGGCACATCCAGCGCGGGGCGCTGCCCATCTGGTGCGGGCAGCCGCAGGCGGTCGATCTTGCCGGTGTGGGTCAGCGGAAACGCCGCCACCGGCACAAAGACCGCGGGAACCATGTAATCGGGCAGGTGCGCCAAGACCCCGCGCCGCAAGGCCGATGCGGTCGGCGTCGCGCCGGGACCCGGCGTATAGTAGGCGACCAGCCGCACATCGCCGTCGGCCCGGTTGACAGCCACCACCGCGGCGTCGGCCACGCCCGCCACCTCCAGCAGCGCCTTTTCCACCGCGCCCAACTCCACCCGAAAGCCGCGCATCTTGACCATCACGTCTTTGCGGCCCAAATGTTCCAGCAGCCCGTCCGGGTGCAGCCGCCCCAGATCGCCCGTCAGCCAGGTCAATGCGCCGGTCGCGGGGTCGGTCAGCACCTTCTGCGCCGACAGCGCGGCGTCATTCCAATAGCCGTCCGTCATGGACAGGCCCTGCACCGCGATCTCGCCGACCTCGCCCGGCGGCAGGGGCCGGTGCGCCTCGTCCAAAATCATAATCCGCCGCCCGTGCATGGCATAGCCAATCGGGACTGTCGGCGTCGTGATCGGGGTGTCGCGACCAATCACATACTGGCTGACCGCGCCTGTCTCGGTGGAGCCGTAAATGATCGCCAACTTGGCCCCATCCGATGCCGCAGGCGGCAGGGTACGCCGCCAGGCGTCCACATCGCGGCGCAAAACCGCCTGCCCGGCCATGCGCACCAGACGCAGCATGGGCGGCGCACCCTCCGGCGGCAGCCACGCCCAGTACTGGCGCAAGTAGGCGGGCGGGGCGACCATGACCGCGACCGCGTGCTCGCGCAGCCAAGCGTCCAGTCGCGCCGCGTCCATCTCCCGCGCCTCCGCCCCGACCACCGTCTGCCCATTGAGCAGCGCATGAAAAACGGACTGATGCGCCAACAGCGCCGAATAGTGGACCAAGTGCGTGATGCGGTCGGCGGGCGTCACATGGTCCATCTCGCGGGTCTGTCGACAGCGCCGCAGCACCGCGCTATGGGTGTGGACCACCAGCTTGGGGTCGCCGGTGGAGCCGCTGGTATAGAGCATGCACGCCGGTGACTGGCCGGTGCGCGGGACCGGCGTGGGCCGGGCTGGGGTCGCGGGCAGATCGTCCAGCACGAGGATCAGCGCCGCGTCGCCTACCGCGGCGTGGGCATCGGGCAACAGGCCGGCCACCGTCACCAAGAGTTGCGCGCCACTGCTGCGCCAGATACGCTGGATCGCGGCTAGGCCCATGCTTGGATCCAACGCCACCAAGCTCTTGCCCGCCTTGAGCGCCGCATAGACGCCGACCACGTCCATATGCCCGTGGGGCAGCAGCAGCGCCGCCACCCCCGCGCCCGTTCCCGCCACCGCCTGGATTGCTGCCGCCAGCCGGTCGCTCCAGGCATTCAACTCGCCAAAGGTCAGACGCACGGCGTCATGGATCAGCGCCGGATGATCGGGAAGCCACGCCGCGACACGGCGTAGCCGATCATCCAACGTGCCGTCCATCTCGGTCGCGTCAAAGGGCAGGGGGTACGTTGGGTTCAACGCTGCAACGGGCTGGTCTAGTATCACCACGGTGGCCGGACACTCTCCGGTTTGCGAAGGAAGGGGACGATGAGGTCGCCGCAGGGGATCGGCGCGGCGTGCGCCACTGCATCTGCCGCATAGACGTTCGCTGCGGATTAGTCTACCGGATCGGCGCGCCCCAAGCAAGCCGCGGCGGGCTGCGCTATGACGGCGCGTTGCCCTGCTTTTGTCCGACCCCCTCTCCATCATCTGTCGGTGGGCAGGCGGAGTGTTGTTCATTAGAATGAGATGCAATCCGGCGGGTCATCGGTACACCGGGTAGTCGTCTCCCACGCCCGCCGCGACGCCCGTGCGCGACCATTCCCGCAGACCCAAGGAGAACCCATGTTAGCGCTTAACCCGGCGGCAGCGTTAGCGCCTGCCCCTACGATTGGCCCGGCTAGCCTGGCCGCGGTCATGGCCGAGTTGGACCAACAGAGCGCCCGCGGCAACCGCGCCATATTCCATCCCTTACCCACCGGCTTCTCGCCGCTGGATGACGTGCTCAACGGCGGGCTGCGCGCGGGCGAATTGCTGATCCTCGGCGGCGCGTTTGGCGTCGGCAAGACGATCTTTTGCCTGCAAGCCGCGCGCAACACCATCTTCGACCACGCCGACACCGCCGCCATGTACGTCTGCTATGAGCACGACCGCGCCCACCTCCTCCTGCGAATGCTCTGCCTGGAGAGCGCCGAGCTAGGCCCGGCCGACCACGCGCTCACCCTGCGCCAACTGGCGGACATGGCGCTGGAAGAAGAAAGCCACGCCGGGCTTATGGCGCGGCTGCGCGCCTCGTCGCGGCACGCGCCGGTCCTCGCCGCCTTGGACCGCTACGCCCCGCGTCTGACGCTGGTCCGGGCCAGCGGCGCCCATTCCACCTTGACCCAACTCGCCGGCTGGGCCAAGCAACTGGCCGCCGCCAGCCCGCGCGGTCTGTTGGTGGTGGACTATCTGCAGAAAATCCCACTGGAGCAGACGTCGCTGCTGGACGAAAGCGAGGCGACGACCTATTTGGTGCAGGGGTTGAAAGAGTTGGCTATGAACACCGGGCTCCGCATCATCGCCATCGCCGCGTCCGACCGCATGGGGTTGAAGGCGAAGCGGATGCGCTTGGCGGATCTGCGCGGCAGTTCGGCGCTCCAGTATGAGGCCGATGTGGGGATCGTGCTCAACAACAAGTTCGACATCGTGAGTCGCGAGCACATGGTCTACAACCTCAACCAGGCTGAGGCCATGCGCAACTGGGTCGTCCTAAGCGTGGAGAAAAACCGCGCCGGACGGAACGCCGTGGACATGGAATTCAAGTTGGATGCGGCGCACTTCCGCATGGACCGGCGCGGCGGCTATGTGCGCGAACGGCTGATTGACGACAAACTGACCTTGGCCTAACCGGGCCTCATCCGGGCGCGTGGCGGGCCGACCCCCGACCCTCCCGCGCGCCGCAGCCACCCAGGAGCAGGCGCAGCCGCCCCTTTATCCTTGCCGCCCGCTGATATAGGCTTCGGTCAAAGTTTCTTTGGGGGCGAGAAAGAGATCGTTTGTGCGGCGATATTCGACCAGCTTGCCCAGCCAAAAGAAGCCCGTAAAGTCGGAGACGCGGGCCGCCTGCTGCATGTTGTGGGTGACAATCACGATCGTGTAGCTGGCGGCCAGCCGCCGCATCAGATCCTCGATGTGTAAGGTCGCCATGGGATCGAGCGCCGAACATGGCTCATCCATCAGGATCACCTCTGGGCGCACGGCCAGCGTGCGCGCGATGCAGAGCCGCTGCTGCTGGCCGGGGTTCAGGCTGAGGGCAGAGGCCGCGAGATTGTCCTTTACTTCGTCCCACAGCGCGGCGTCGGTCAGACTCGTCTCCACGATGGCCGCCAGCTCTTTGGCCGAGGGCCGCCCCAGCACGCGCGGGCCAAAGGCGACATTATCAAAAATACTCTGTGGAAACGGGTTGGGCCGCTGAAAGACCATGCCCACGCGCTGGCGCAGATCAGTGACGTCCACCTCCGGGGCATAGATGCTATGGCCGTTGAGCAGCACCTCGCCTTCGGCGCGGGCCCCCACCACCGTATCGTTCATCCGGTTGAGCGCACGCAAGAACGTGGATTTGCCGCAGCCGGACGGGCCGATCAGCGCCGTGATCTGCTGTTCGTAAACGCGCAAAGTCAGGCCGTAGAGCGCCTGAAAGCTGCCATAGAAGAAACTGAAGTGATTGACCTCGATCTTGTTCCGCAAGCTATCCGAAACGTCCGACGACATAGTCCTCCGTCCGTTTGTCCCTGGGGTTAGAAAACATCTGGCGGCTCGTGCCGGTTTCGATCATCTCGCCGCCCATCAGGAACGCCGCGCGATCCGCCATGCGCGCCGCCTGTTGTACGCTGTGGGGCACCATGATGATCGTGTAGCGCGCCTTCAACTCGATCAGCGAGTCTTCCACGGTGGACGTGGAAATCGGGTCCAGTCCTGAGGTGGGGTTGTCCAGCAAGATCACATCCGGCTCCAGCGCCAGGCTGCGCGCCAGACAGAGCCGCTGTTTCTGCCCGCCGGAGAGGGCATAGGCCGAGCTGTGCAGGCGATCCTTGACTTCATCCCACAGAGCGGCTTGTTCCAGCGCGCGCGTGACGCGGCGCTCGATCACCTGCGTATCGCGGATCCCGGCCATGCGCAGGCCATAGGTGAGGTTGTCGAAGATCGACCCGGGCAGCGGCGTCGGAATGGCAAAGACCATGCTGAGGCGACGGCGGAGTTCCGTCACGTCCACGTTGGGGGCGAAGATGTCCTGGCCGTTAAAGCAGACGCGCCCCTGTCGCTGCGCGCCTTCGTTGAGGTCGCAGAGACGGTTCAGCACGCGCAACAAGGTGGTTTTGCCGCCGCGCGAGGGACCGAAGATCACAAAAATCTCATTCGGCGCAATGTCCAGGGTGACATCTTTGAGCGCGGTGACATTATCCGGAAATGTGAACCAGAGATGATCAATCGTGATAATGGGCGCAGAATTCCGAGCCACGGCCATCACCACTCCCGCCGGCGGCGCATATAGGTGCGGATGACGGTTGCGCTCAGCGTCAGCGAGAGGACGAGCAAGAGCAGCACCAGCGCCGTCCCATATTGGAGCGAGAGCGGCATTCCCGGCACCTGCGTCGCGATGACATAGAGATGATAGGGCAGGGCCATCGTCTGGTCGAAAATCGAGCGGGGTAGTTCGGGCAGATAGAAGGCCGCCACAGTAAACAGAATCGGCGCGGTCTCGCCGGCTGCGCGCCCCAGGCCGAGGATGATCCCTGTGATGATGCCGGGCAGCGCCTGCGGCAGCACTTGGTGGCGGATCGTCTGCCAGCGGGTAGCGCCCAGACTCAGGCT
>CAYJQA010000132.1:0-10916 GCA_964372065.1 uncultured Litorilinea sp. | reverse complement strand
TGAGCAGCCATAGTCCTGTGCCCGCCACGATCAACTCATAGCCGTCGGCCAGATCATCGAAGTTGTGTCGTTCGGCGAAGCGGTCAAGCTTGAGTGAGGCGAGGACAAAGAGATCGCCGGCTTGCTCCAGGCTGCGATGTACCTGTTCCACCGCGGCCGGTGAGGGCGTGGCGTCCAGGCGGAGGCGCAGGAAGCGCATGGTCGCGGTCAATTGCCGGATGGACGCGATGAAGGCGGGGTCGCGGATGAGCAGGGGATTGGCCGCCAACGCGTTCAGCCCATTGCCCAGTTGCGCCGCGACGGTCAGGTAGGCGCCGCCAACCGTGCGGACTTCGCCGACATACTGCACGAGGGCAGGATCGACCACTGGCGTCGCGGTGGGCTGGGGGACGGAAACGACAGGCAAGAACAGCGATATGAGCAGGAGTATGTAGGCGAACATGGCCGGCTCCTTTGTGAGCAAGCGAGTGTGAAACGAACGGCGGCAACCAGGCGGCGCGATCGTGAGCGATGGCGGGCCATATGCTAACGCAAGTCGGGGCATCTGTACAGCGCCGCGGCGGCGCGATGTGACATGGTCGCGTCAGGCTTACATTTTGGACCTTGACAGCGGACTACTCTCACTGTATATTGCTAGTGCCTTCGGGCAGGTAGGCTGCATCACTTCGCAAAACACTGCTGTAGACCTCGCCGCACTTCGCTGCCACACATCGCACCGCATCGCACAACATCGCACGCCGTGACGCCGGGTTCGGTTCTGTCACTTTGGCGTATAGTCGTCGCATCCAGCGTCACACCCGCTGATCGTCCGCAATGCGTCCGACATGTGTTTTGCGCGTGTAGTCTGTTTCTCTTCTTCTCGGCGCACATATGCACTTACTGCTAAGCATGGCAGTCACCCATCGCGGATGGGAGGTGGAAAGGGTATTCTCCATAGTTGTCCTCAAGCGCCAACAGGGAAGCAGCGCCTCAACCCATGTTGGATAAGCGCCAAGCCAGTGCGCTTACTACCGGACGTAGGTCACCAGAAAGAGCAAATCTGCCGCTGTCGTCGATGATATGGCACGCGGCATTGGCATGTTCGCAGCTTGCGAGTAGGTTCCGGCGTAATTGGGTCGGCATTCGCAAAAGGCTAGGTTTTTGCTTTTGTGCGGTCCTTTTGTGAGACGTACCCGATTCGCGATTGGAGTGGAGGGATTGAGCGAATGACCAACGGCAGCGAATTTGATACTCTTGTCCTCACGCCGCCCGGCGCGCCCGATGCGACCCTTGCGATTGCTGCCAGCCGAGCCGGGGCCGTGGGCGTGCTGAATCTGGAGTTTGCCGACGACCCCGGCGCGGCGCTCGCCGCGCTGACCAGGCTGACGACTTTCGGACACGGCCGCATGGGGGTGCTCCTGAACGGCGCGGACGAGGGGCTGCTCAGCACAGTGCTGGACACACCGCACGCGGGCGTGCAGGTTGTTATCCTTACTGGCACGCCGCGCGCTCGCCTAGCCGAGCTAGTCGGGCGGATTCACGCCGGTGAGCGGCGCGCCTATGTCACGATCACAAATCAGGCAGAGGCGCGCGCCGCTCAGTTGGCGGGCGCGGATGCGCTCATCGCCAAGGGGCACGAGGCAGGCGGTTGGGTCGGCGAGGAAACGACGTTTGTTCTGTTGCAGTCCCTCATGGCACGGGCAGAGCTACCCATCTACGCCCACGGTGGGATCGGCCTCCACACGGCCGCCGCATGTTATGTGGCGGGCGCACATGGGGTCGTCCTCGACAGCCAACTGCTCCTGGCGCGTGAGTCGGCGCTACCTGATGCCGTCAAGGCGCGTGTGCGCAGCATGGACGGCAGCGATACCGTCTGTCTGGGGGCCTCCCTGGGCGCGAGCTTCCGCGTCTATGCGCGGCCCGACCTGGGGGTGGTGGACGAACTGCGCCGGTGCGAAACGGACCTGCTGCTGACGGACCAATCCCTGGAGGAGAAGCAGCTCGATTGGCGCGCCGCGGTGGGCCGGTTAGTGGGGTGGCAGCATCTCGATACGTCCGTGCTGGCCGTGGGGCAGGATGCGGCGTTTGCCGCCGGTCTAGCGCGCCGGTTTCACACGGTGGGCGGCATCTTGGCCGGCCTGCACGCCGCGGTCGTGGAGCATTGCCGGAGTGCGCGCGAGACGCCGCCGCTGGCCGAAGGGGCGGCGCTGGCGCACGCGCTGGGTACGCGCTACCCGATTGTCCAGGGACCGATGACGCGCGTCAGCGATCGTTCTGCGTTTGCGCTGGCCGTCGCCGACAACGGGGCCTTGCCGTTTCTCGCGCTGGCGCTCATGCGCGCGCCGGAGGTGCGGCCCCTGTTGGAGGAGACGAAGCAGCGGATGGCCGACCGCCCGTGGGGGGTGGGTATTCTCGGCTTTGTGCCGGTTGAACTGCGGGCAGAACAACTGGAGGCGATCCGGGCCTACCGGCCGCCCTATGCGCTGATCGCCGGGGGTCGCCCGGACCAAGCCCGCCTGCTCGAAGCGGACGGCATCCGGACGTATCTGCATGTGCCCTCGCCAGGTCTGCTGGATATGTTCCTACAGGAAGGCTCGCGCCGCTTTGTCTTCGAGGGTCGGGAGTGCGGGGGCCATGTCGGGCCGCGCACCAGCTTTGTCCTCTGGGAGTCCATGATCGACGTGCTGCTGGACCATTTGGCGGCGGGCGTGGATGCGTCGGAGATTCATGTGCTCTTTGCCGGCGGCGTCCACGACGCGCTATCGGCGGCGATGGTGGCTGCGCTGGCAGGCACGCTACAGCAGCGCGGTGTGCGGATCGGCGTGCTCATGGGGACCGCCTATCTCTTTACGGAAGAAGCCGTGCAGGCCGGGGCGATTGTGCCGGAATTCCAGCAGGCGGCGCTGACGTGCAAGCACACGGTGCTGCTGGAGACCGGGCCGGGCCACGCAACGCGTTGTGTGCCGTCGGCGTATATTGACACCTTTGAGCAGGAGAAGCGACGTCTGCTACAGGGCGGTCTGGCGAGCGGTGAACTCCGCGAACGCCTGGAGGAGATGAACATTGGCCGGCTGCGCGTTGCCTCCAAGGGAGTGGCCCGCCACCCGCGTTGGGGGCAGGAGCCGGAAAGCCCCAAGCTGATTACGCTCAATGCGGAAGAGCAGCGGGCGCAGGGGATGTACATGATCGGCCAAGTGGCGGCACTGCGCGACAAGACCTGCACGCTGGCTGAACTGCATCACAGCATTGCGGCGGGCAGCACGCAGCGTTTAGCGGCGCTCACGTTGCCGGAAGCGGAGGCCGCGGCGGTGGCTCCGCCGCCGGCCGCCGTGGCGATCGTCGGGATGGCCTGCATCCTGCCCGGCGCGCCCGATCTCGAGACATTCTGGGCCAATATTCTCGGCAAGGTGGACGCGATTACGGAGATCCCCGCCAGCCGCTGGGACTGGCGGCACTATTATGATCCCGACCGGTCGGCGCACGATAAGGTGTACTCGCGGTGGGGTGGGTTTGTGGGCGATGTGGCCTTTGATCCGCTCACCTACGGCATGCCGCCCAACTCGCTGTCTTCCATCGAGCCGTTCCAACTGCTGGCGTTGGCGGTGGTGCGGGCGGCGCTGCAAGACGCCGGTTACCTGGACCGGCCGTTTGCGCGTGAGCGCAGCTCGGTGATCCTGGGGGCGGGCGGAGGCGGCGCGGACCTGACTGCGGGTTATATGGTGCGGTCCAGCCTGCCCCAGTTGTTCGGCGAGAGCGCGACCGGCCTCACGGATGAGCTGACCGGCGTGCTGCCGGAATGGACGGAGGATTCCTTCGCCGGGCTGCTGATGAACGTGGCGGCCGGGCGGGTGGCTAACCGCTTTGACCTGGGGGGCGTCAACTACACGGTGGACGCCGCGTGCGCGTCGTCGTTGGCCGCGATCTATCTGGCCGTGCGCGACCTGGAGGCGCATACCAGCGACGTGGTGATTGTCGGCGGGGTGGACGCGATCCAGAATCCGTTTGCCTATCTGTGCTTTAGCAAGACACAGGCGCTATCGCCCACGGGCCGCTGCCGTCCGTTTGACGCGCAGGCCGATGGCATCGCCATCAGCGAGGGGTTTGCGGCGGTCGTCCTGAAGCGGCTGGAGGACGCCGAGCGCGACGGCGACCGCATCTATGCGGTGATTCGCGGCGTCGGCGGTTCGAGCGACGGCAAGGACCGCAGCCTGACCGCGCCGCGGCCGGAAGGCCAGGTGCGGGCGCTCCGCCGGGCCTATGCTCAGGCCGGGTTCTCGCCGGCCACGGTCGGGCTGGTCGAGGCGCACGGCACGGGCACGGTGGCGGGCGACCAAGCCGAAGTCCAGGCGCTTTCCACGTTTTTTACCCAGGCTGGGGCGTCGCGCCAACGCTGCGCCATCGGCTCGGTCAAGTCCATGATCGGCCACACCAAGGCGACGGCGGGCGTGTCGGGGTTGATCAAGGTCGCGCTTGCCCTGCATCACCGGGTGCTGCCGCCTACGCTCGGCGTAACGCAGCCGAACCCGAAGGCCAATTTCCCGGCGAGTCCTTTCTATGTCAACAGCGAGCCACGGCCCTGGCTGCCGGGACCGGCGGATCATCCGCGCCGCGCCGGGGTCAGCGCGTTCGGTTTTGGCGGGACCAACTTCCATTTGGTCGCGGAGAGCTACACGCAGGCCTATCTGCCGGACGAAGGCGCGGCGCTCCAACCGTGGGCCGCCGAACTCCTGGTCTGGCGGGGCGCGTCCCGGGCGGAGATCGTGAGCGCAATCGGCGGGCTGCTCGCCAAGCTGGAGCAGGGCGCGCGTCCCAAGCTGGCGGACCTGGCCTATACGCTGATGCTGCAAGCGGGTGAGGCGGGGAGCGGTGGGCCGGCGCTGGCGATTGTGGCGCAGTCCATCCCGGACCTGATCGAGAAGCTCCACGCGGTCCAGGGTTTGCTGGTGGGCAATGTTGACAATCTGCACCACCCGCAGGGGATCCACTATGCCGAACAGCCGCTGGCGCGCGAAGGGAAGATCGCCTTCCTCTTTCCGGGTCAGGGTTCGCAGTCGGTCAACATGGCGCGCGACCTAGCCATGCAGTTTGACGAAGTGCGGGCGGCCTTTGAGCGGGCCGACGCCGTGCTGGCGGATCACTTTGACCGTCCACTCAGCCGCTATGTCTTTCCCATTCCTGCGTTCACGCCGGACGAGGAGAAAGAGCAGCAGGCCCAACTGACGGCGACGAATGTCGCCCAGCCGGCCTTGGGCGCCGCCGGGTTGGCGTACTACACGCTGCTGGCCGCGTTGGGGGTGGAGCCGCAGATGGTGGCCGGTCACAGCTATGGCGAGTTCATCGCGCTGTGGGCGGGCGGCAGCATTTCGGAGGAAGTGCTGTTCCAGCTTTCGGAAGCGCGCGGCCGCTTTATTCGCGAGATCGCGTCCGCCGATCCGGGCACGATGGCGGCGGTGGATGCCGGTCCGGAGGCCCTGCAGGTGCTATTGGCCGACCCGGACCTCCGGCTGGCCAATCTCAATGCGCCGCGGCAAACCGTGATCTCGGGGCCGCGGGCGAGCGTGGAACGGGCCGTGGCGTGGTGTGGCGAGCATGGCCTGCGCGCCCAGCTGCTGCCGGTTGCGTGCGCCTTCCATTCGCCGCTGGTCGAACCGGCGCAGCAGCGTCTGGCCGCGCTCTTGCAGCAGGTGGAGATCCAGTCTCCGCGCATCCCTGTGTATGCCAACACAACCGGAGCGGTCTATCCCGACGATCTGGCGGCCATCGCCAAACTGCTGGGGGAGCACCTGGTGCGCCCGGTCGAGTTTGTGCGTGAAATCGAAGCCATGTATCAAGCCGGCGCGCGCGTCTTTGTGGAGGTTGGCCCGCGCAATGTGTTGAGCGGCTTGGTTGGCCGTATTCTCGAGAATCAGCGCCATGTCACCGTGCCGCTGGACCAGCCGGGGCGTGCGGGCCTGGTGCAGTTGCTCCACGGCCTGGCGGCGCTGGTGGCCGAGGGCTGTGCGCTGCGCGCCGCGCGCCTCTATCGTGGGCGGGCCGTGCGGCGGCTCGACTTGGCGAAACTTGAGCAAGAGACAGGCGAACCCGTCTACACGGCGACGACCTGGCTCGTCAACGGAGGGCGCGCCCGCCCTGTTCACCGGAACGGGAACGTGGCTGAACCGCCCACGCTGCCCCTGTCCGTCGCGATTGTCAACGACGGGGCCGCGGCCCTGCCCATGACCAGGAACGGGCGCACGGAGATCGTCGCGCCGGCGCACGCGCGCTTTGACAGCAACGAGCATTCCTCGGTCGCCGCGGAGACGCGGCGTGATGCGCACTCCCCAGTGATGGCGGAGCGCGGCAATGGAGCACATATGGACAAACTGTCAGGCGGGCAAGTGACGCGTCCTGCTGCGGCGACGCCGGGGGTAGCCGGCGTGCGCGGGGATGCAACGGGCGGCGTGATGGCCCAGTTCCAACAGGTGATGCAGCAGTTTCTCCAGACCCAACAGGCCGTGATGGCGGCCTACTTGGAGCGCCGGGCGGGCGTCGGGACGGGCGTGGCCTTGCCTGCCACGACCGGCATTGAGATTAGGCCGCATGAACCGGCACGCCTCCCGGTGGGGCCGCCGGCCGACCACAACGGCGATCTCGCCGATCTCGCTCACGCCAACGGTCATGCTGCGACGCGACACGGGCCACCCGCGCCGGTGATGCCGCCGGACCACTTGGAGGCGTACAGCAACGGCCACGCGCCGGAGAGAAGCGTGATCCCCGCGGCGCCGGCGCGGACGGAGACGCCCGCCCCTGTCCCGGCCGCGGCCAACACCGCGCCGCGGACACGCCAACAACTCACAGACCAGTTGCTGGAGATCGTCAAGGAGCGGACGGGCTACCCCATCGAGATGCTGGGGCTTGACGCCGACATGGAAGCGGACCTGGGGATTGACTCCATCAAGCGGGTGGAAATTGCCGGGACGATGATCCGGTTGTTGGAACTGCCCGCCGGGGCGTCGCCGGATCTTGAGCAGCTTACGGGCAGCCGCACGCTGCGCCAGGTCGCCGAACGCCTCTACGCGCTGGTCGAAGCGCCTGCCACAGCGGCCCAGCCCGGCCCGGCGACGACGGGCGAGGACAATCGCCGCCCTTTTGATGAAACGGTGGACGATAGCCGGATCGGTCGCTTATGCCTGCGCCCGATTGTCGCTCCGCCGATTTCGCAGGTTGCGGGTTTGGCCGCCGGGGGCATCGTCGTCATCGTAGAGGACGGGACAGGCGTCGCCGAGCAGTTGGCCGCCCGCCTGGAGCAACGCGGCCAGCGGACGGTCCGTGTTGCGGCGGGAGGCGCAGCAGAAGGCGAGCAACGCCTTGCCGCCGATCTGACGAGCGCGGATGGCGTGGGCCGGTTGGTGGCGCGGCTGCACGAGCGCGCCGAAACGGTGAGCGCATTGATCTACCTGGCGGCGTTGCGCGCGGATGCCGCTGGGGATGGGATAGACGCCGAGCGTTGGCGGATGCAGCGCGAGCGCGATCTGACCGGGCTATTTCTGCTGACCCAGGCGCTGCAATTAGACCTGGAGCGGGCGGCGACCGGCGGCGGGGCGGCGCTCCTGGCCGCGACGGCGCTGGGCGGGGCCTTCGCCAGCGATCCCGCGGCCCGTGTGTTCTCGCCCAGCGATGGCGGCATTGTCGGGTTTGTCAAGACGGTGGCTCAGGAGTGGCCGGGGGTGCGCGTCAAGGCGGTTGATATTGGACTGGACGCGCCGGACGTTACCGTCGAACGGCTGCTGGCCGAACTGCTGGCGGACGATGGCCTGGTCGAGGTCGGCTATCACGACGGCCAACGCACGCGGCTGGAGGTGGTTCCGGCTCCCTTGTCTCCGAATGCGGCGGACCTGCGCCTGGACGAAAGCTCAGTGGTGCTCATCACGGGCGGGGCGCGCGGCATCACCGCCGAAGTGACTATGCAACTGGCCCAGACCTACCGGCCCACGCTGGTACTGGTGGGGCGCACGCTCCTGCCGGCGGGGCCGGAGCCGGCCCACACCGCGGCGCTCACCGAGGCGCAGGACCTCAAGCGCGCCATCATGGAGCAGCAGCGGCGGGCGGGATTGCCGACGACTATCGCCAGCGTGGAGCAGGCGTACCGTGAGCTGTTGCGCGAACGTGAGGTGCGCGAGAAGCTGGCGGCGCTTCAGCAGACCGGCGCGCGCGTGCATTACCTGAGCTGCGATGTGGCCGATACGGCCGCGTTTGGCCGGTTGATTGACGAGGTCTATGGCACGCATGGGCGCATCGACGGGGTGATCCACGGCGCGGGCATCATCGAGGACAAGCTGGTGCGCGACAAGCAACCGGCTTCTTACGAGCGCGTGTTGACGACCAAAGTGAACGGCGCGCTGGTCCTAGCGAGCAAGCTGCGTCCGGACGCGCTCCGGTTCCTTGTGTTGTTTAGCTCCATCTCCAGCCGCATGGGCAACCGCGGCCAGGCGGACTATGCCGCGGCGAGCGAGATCCTCAACAAGCTGGCCGTGTACCTTGACCGGCGCTGGCCGGGGCGAGTGGTGGCCATGAACTGGGGGCCGTGGCTCAAGGCGGGGATGGTGTCGCCGGAAGTGCAGCGCCAGTTTGAAGAACGCGGCGTGGCGTTGATCCCACCGGAGGTCGGCTGCCGCCGGATGATGGAAGAGCTACGCTGGGGGCGCAAGGGCGAGGTGGAAATCCTGATCGCCGGCAGCAGTGGGGCCGCAACTGCGCCCACGAGCGCGGACAAGACGGCAACCGTCGCGTCACCGGCGCGGGTCAGCGCGAACAATCATCACGCCGCGCCGGTCACTGGGCTGCCCCCACTGTTGACGGGCAGAAGCCGGTTGACGCCTTTGGCGGGCGGCGGGCTGGAGGTGCTGCGCACACTACACACAGGGCATGACCTGTATCTCAACGATCACCGGCTGGACGGGCGGCCCGTGATGCCGTTCGCCGTGGCGATCGAACTGATGGCGGAAACCGCTGCGGCCGCGTCGCCCGGCATGACGGTGGCGGCGGTCAGTAACATCCGCCTGCTGCGGGGAGTCACCTTCGACCAAGACGAGCAAGTTGTGCGCGTGGTGGCTGTGCCGCGTACGGCGCAGGGCCAACCGGACGCACGCAGAGGCGTCATCCTGGACGTGACGATCGCCTCGGCAGAAGACGCCGAGCGCCTGCACTATGCGGCGGCGGTGGAACTGGCGGCAACGGTGGAGCCGGGGTCGGCGGCGGAGTTGCCCCGGCGGAACGAGATGGAACCGCACCCGGAGGACGCCGTGCCGCCGCCCATGAGCATTGTCGAAGCCTATGATTCCTGGCTGTTTCATGGCCCCCTGTTCCAGCGCATCAAGTCGATCGAGGCCATGAACCCCAACGGCGCACGCGCGCTGCTGTGGCCCTCCTCGCCCGCGGCCTGTCTTGACGGCAGCCCTGGCGGTGAGTGGCTCATCGATCCGGTCGTGGTGGATTGCGCGTTTCAAATGCAACTCCTTTGGGCGCGGCACCATTGGGACGTGACCCTCTTGCCCACGGGCGTCCAGGAGTATCGCCGCTATGGCTCACTGGCGGTCGAAGTGAATGGCAACGGTCGGCACAGTGCTGCTTTCGGTTCCGGCCAGGGCTGGGAGGGACGCACCAACTCCTCGACTTTGGGTTGGCTGCTGACCGGGGGGATTGGTCACGAAATGCGCATCCGTCCTGAGAGCGTCGCGCCGCTTTGCCATGCCGACCACTACTTTTATGGGCCGGATGGTCGCCTGCTCGGTGTGATCACCAATGTGCAAGGGGTGGGGAGCAAGGCGCTGAATCGGCTGGCAGGCAACGGACAGACACGGTGATTCGGGCAGGAAAGCGTCCGGGTCGAGAGGGGGAGTGAGTGGTCAAAGTGAATGGTAGCGGGAGGGATGGCGTGCAGGAATTCGAGGATGGGACGGCCGCGGATCCGAGCGGGCAGGAACCCATCGCGATCATTGGGATGTCGTGCCTCTTTCCGGGAGCGCCTAACCTGGACGCCTATTGGCACAACATCTTGAACAAGGTGGACGCGGTCACCGATCCGCCCGCCGAAGCCTGGGATCCGGACATCTATTATGACGCCGATTTTACGGACCCGGACCGAGTCTACTGCAAACGCGGCGGCTATCTCGGCTCGCTCGTCTCGTTCAACCCATTGCCGCACGGCATTCCGCCGATGGCCGTGGGCGGGGAGCCGGACCAATGGCTGGCGCTCCAACTGGCGCAAGACGCGCTGGCGGACACGGGCAACGCCGACCTGCCGGAGCACGTCCGCCGGCGGACGGCGGTCATCCTCGGCAAAGGCACGTACCTCAACGGCGGCAACGCGATCGCCGTCGAGCGCACGTTGGTGATCGGTCAGACCCTCGAAATCATCAAGGGGCTGCATCCGGAGTTTTCCAAGGATCAACTTGAGCGGCTGCGCCAAGAGATGAAGCAGTTGCTGCCACCCATGAACGCGGAGACGGTGCCCGGTCTGATTCCCAACATCATCGTGGGACGGATCGCCAACCGGCTGGACCTGATGGGACCGACCTATACGGTGGATGCCGCGTGCGCCTCATCGCTCATTGGGATCCAAATGGCCATCCGTGATCTGCGATCGGGCGAATGTGACCTGGCCCTGGTGGGCGGCGCACAGGTTTGCGTGCCGGTGCCGACGCTGAACGTGTTCTGTCGCTTGGGAGCCCTCTCGCGGCGGCAACAAATCCGGCCCTTTGACAAGGACGCGGACGGTACGCTCTTGGGCGAGGGCATCGGGATGGTGGTCCTGAAGCGCCTGGCCGATGCTGAGCGGGACGGCGACCGCATCTATGCCGCGATCATGGGCGTCGGCGCGGCCAGCGATGGCCGCGGGATGAGCGTGGTGGCCCCGCGCGTGGAGGGAGAGGAGCTTGCTCTCCGCCGCGCCTACGCGG